>NZ_JBQWIE010000070.1:0-6504 GCF_056745525.1 Parasediminibacterium sp. HNIBRBA5674
TGCATCAGTAGCAGTAGTCCAAGTACCAGTATATGAAATAGCAGCATTCGCATTATCTACTTTTACCGAATTGACTACAGGTTGTGTTGTTTTTGGCCAAAGTGTATAGGCATTGGCGCCTACAGCAATATCCGCAAAAGGGCCAACCTTTGGTGCGGTTTTAGAGATTGCTTTTCCAAAGAAGTCTTTGTCAATATCAGGAATTATCCATGTTTTGTAATTTGGTGCAAACGAATCAGCAGCCCAAAAAGGCGATGGTATAGCCAAGGCCTCTGCATTCATATTAAAGGTCAGTTTTGCTGAGGACTCAGTAGTGGTGTAAGCATTATTAGGATCGAAAGTTGCATTGCCATACACTTTACTATTAGCATCCATGCCAACGGGTTTGCATGGTGCGTTTGTAAAAAAAGCGTTGTAGTCAGATGCATTCGCATTTTGTCCTGGATAGGGTGTAAGTGGTACATTCTTTAATGCAGAACTACCAAAGAATATATTGCTAAAATAACTGTTGTTACTAGAAATATGTGTTGCATCGGCTGGGGCTGCGGTTGGCCCTCTATCTGTCCAAACATAGCCAAATAAAGACCCAATAAATAAGTTTTGTGCAAATACCATCCCATTTGTATTGCGTTGGTACACATTGGTATTAATGAACACATTATTATCAAACTGTGCTGCAGCTCCTATTTCTAAATATATTCTATTGGCACCTGCCCCATTAGTAGCAGGGTTGGTTAATACATTGCCCGAAATTTTTGCATTACCCCAATTTACATCACAATACAGCACTTCACCAGACCGAAGACCGTACACATAATTATCTAAAACTTTAGTATTAATGTTCCCCGCAATCAGTTTTATGGCAGCTAGCGATAGTATATCTGGGTTCAATCGACCAGCCTTTAGTACACTGTTGCCCTGTATGATATTGTTTGAGATATTAAATCCGATAATTCCATTTGCTCCAGTGTTTCTAATAGTATTGTTTTGTATTATATTGTATCCGCCAGGGAAAGTTGCGCTTGTTGCATCGCCGCTGCGACCATAATCGAGCCCAAAACCATTTGAATATTCTATAGTACAGTTTTGGATAATCCAGTGATGGCCAGTGTTAGTACTGATAATACCATGTATAGGATTTATAGCAGTGCCAAAATTTTGATCTACATAGTTGGCAGCATGCCTAATTTGAAAGCCATCTACCGTTATATAGCCCAAATTATAGGAGGATGGGCTAAAGCATTGCTCTCTAGCATTTATTTCTACCAATTCAGTATTGGGGTTTTGCGAACCAAAATTTGCAATTAGTACTGTGCCGTTATTTATATCTGTCCACGAGTTGGCGTTTGCCTTTACCAAGGCCACAGTGCTTAGTTCGCACATGGCTTGCTCATTTACATATATTTCCCCTAAAGAATGAGCCTTTCCTTTTACTGTTTTAGAAATACTATCCTCAGTGCTGACGTATTTCATATTTAGGGCAAAAGGGTTTCTACCATTAAAAATGGCTGTATTCAATGTCAGTTTCCAAGTGCCATCATTTTGGTTTACCCACCCTGTAGCAATTTCCGACCCCTTTATTATCACATTATTCCCTACTGCTAAATAGGTAATGCGTTTCGTTTCGCTAGTTCCGCCCCTAACAGGGTTTACCAATTCTCTATAAGTACCATTAAAAACTAAAATCGTATCTCCTGGCTGTGCCACCTGAGCGGCATCATTTATTTTTGTATAATCACCTAACCCGTTTTTCTTTACAATAATTGTTCTGCCAAAAATAATATTGGCTGCATTTAAAATAAGTAATGCTAGGAAAAGAAGTATTTTTTTTATTTTCATTATTTATATTTTAAATATTGTATATTTTTACTCTTCTTAAAATCAGTCAATAAAATGTGTTTTTTTAATTTGTTGTAGGGTAAATAATCAGGGAAGGAGACCAATAATTAAGATTTATGTTATGGCAGGTAAATAAACAGGTTGTTAAAAAACTTTAAATAGCTTTAGGTTAATTGACTATGTAGCAATCATTTTCTTTTATAAATACACGATGAAACTATTTAGATTTTATAGTTTAGCTATCCTGAGCTATCCTGATATCGTGTTAGTAATTATTAAGTGTTAATCTCTGAAGTCCTGGTATTACACAAAAAAAAGTTACAGCTTCGAAATATTTTGTAATTTTTTTTGATTGAAATAGTTGATTTATATTATAATAAATATAATAAAATATAAGTTGTCATAAATTATACCATTGAAGATTTTACAAAAAATTATATTCAAAGATAATAATTACATTAATGATACTTTCTAAAACAGATCTTTCAGTACAGCTCAGGATGGGTGATTGATTTATATTAAATAAGTTCGCGGGTCAACATCAAATTGATTGCTATAAATATTTCCCATTTGAAAAATGATTTTCTAAATCCTCTAATTACTCAAATAAGCAACTACATTATATCGCTTAATGATAGATGTAAGAATCCGATAATCTCAAATGAGTTAAATTAGGTAGGTGAATAAATTGAATTATGTCACAATAATCTAGTCTATAAATTTATTCAGTATTTGCAACATTCTTAAACTAAATCTTTTACCAATCATTCACGGCCACTTGTTAAGATAAGCATTGCTAGGTTGGATTAGTAATTAATAAAAATAATGAATAATATGAAAATACGTTCAAAATTTAGTAAGTCCATCATATTTTTTGTATTTATAATTCTCTCACCAAGTATTTATTTGTTAGCTCAAGTGTCAACAACTAAGCCCAATGTTATCGTTATAATCGTGGACGATTTGGGCAGTGGTGATGTAAGTTCGCTTTTTAGGACGGTGATAAAAACGCCGAACATAGATAGGTTTGCCACCCAAGGCGTCAAGTTCGAATCTGGCTATGTACCCGTTCCTCTTTGTGGGCCTTCCAGAGCTGGTTTTTTAACTGGTCTCTATCCTCAACGTTTTGGGTTTGCCGATAATTCTGGCGGTATACCAACAACTATGCCTATGCTGCCTAATATATTAAAGAACGCTGGTTATTATACAGCACATATTGGTAAATGGCATAGTGATGGACCGATGCCATATTTAAGAGATGCTTTTAATGAAAGCCTTTGTTCACCAGTTTCCAGTCCATTTATCAATTACTACCGTCCTAGTTTGGCTCGAAATGGTGTTGTTGAAAACAGCAATGAGTACAGTACTGATTTATTTGCACGCGAGGCTGTTGAATTTATAGAACGCAACAAAAACAAGCCATTTCAGCTAACGGTTGCTTTTAATGCACCACACATATTATCCGTTGTTAAGCAAGCAGCACTTATAAAAAAATCTTATGACTCCTCACTTGCTTTAGGTAGGCCAATACAAGTGCCAAAAATGAATACCGCCCGTCCTGGGGAAGCTGCAAAGTACTTAGCTCAATTTTCCAATGATACTTCACGTGCAGATGCGGTGGCCACGATTGTAGCATTAGATCAGGCAGTAGGTAAAATCTTGGATAAACTTAGCCTAACTGGTCTTGATAAGAACACCATTGTTTTCTTTTTTAGCGATAATGGTGGACATCCTGAAAATCGTAGTGAAAATTTGCCTCTGAGAGATTATAAATGGACGGTTTACGAAGGAGGTATTCGCACACCTTTTTTTGCCATGTACCCTGGCGTTTTTCCTGCTGGCTTAAATTATAGGCAGCCAGTAAGTACACTAGATATTTTTAAAACCTGCACAGCTTTAACTGGTACAAAAAATAGCGAACCGAACAATCTGGATGGAGTTGACTTAACGCCATATCTTACCAATAAAATTACAACCGCACCACACGATGCCTTATTTTTTAAAATATATAATTTAGGCGCTGTAAGACAAGGGGAATGGAAATTAGTAATAACAGATAATACACAAACAGAGCTTTATGACCTGTCAAAAGATGTAGAAGAACAAAATAATTTAGCTAACAAACAGCCTGCTCTGGTTAAAGATATGTGGGATAAATGGAAAGCTTGGGATGCTCAATTAACAGCTAATCCATTACCAGTTGATTTAAGTAATTTTTATGGTCGAAGTGAAAAGTACACCAACCGGCTTTTCTGGACGACTATTGCTGAAATAAATAATGCGTATTTTAATATTCAACGCAGTATCGATAATAATTCATTCAGTACAATTGGCACTGTTAAAGGGGCTGGAAACAGCAATACCTTGAATAATTATACTTATGAAGATAATAATGCATCTTTCGGTAAATCTTATTATAGGTTGGCCCAGGTTGATTTTAATGGAATAATACGATATAGCAATGTTATTGAACTAAATACGGTAAAACCAATAATAGTTAGCAGCTTTCCTAATCCGTTTACCAAATCGTTTACTATTACAACAAATTCTCAAATACCTCTTAGTATAAATATTATAGACCAGTATGGCAGAATACTTGAAAATAAAATTATAAGCAGCCAAAATCCCGTTGTTCTTGGAATTAATTTGCCGAAAGGTATATATTTCGCCGTAAATAGTGCAAACGGTATAATTTCATCGCAAAAAATCATAAAACAATAACGGTTAAAATTTATATTTAAGGACATTTATAGTTTGATATAATTTATCAACGAGTAATAAGTGTGTTCTATTATGACTTAAATTAATTTGCTATTATATGGTTTTAATGATGAATGTAATAAAAGGAAGTAGACTTTGCAATAGCAACTTTCCATTTTTTTAAGTTTGAACAGCCAATACCATTAAGAGCATAATCGTCACACCTTTATAAATCTCTGTAATTTATTTATAATCCTGCGATAATGAATCTCCTAATGTCCTAAAATAATATCTACTAGAGATTAAACAATTGCAACCTAAGTAAGGTCTTTGCAATTAAGCTATACTTTCTAAAACAAATCTTTCAGTATAGCTCAGGATGGGTGATTGATTTATGTAAAATAAGTTCGCAGTTGGACATTAACATGATTGCTACAAATATTTCCTATTTGAAAAATGATTTTTTAGATCATCTAATCACTCAAATAAGCAATTATATTGTATCGCGTCTTAATGAATCAAAGTATTCGATAACCTCAAATTGTTAGATAGGTACGTGAATAAATTGAAGTATTTCATAATAATCCAGCCGATAACTTTATTCAGTATTTACAACATTCTTAAACTGAATTTTTTACAAATCATTAATAGTCACTTGTGGGATAGGCAATGCCAGATTGCTATAATTTTCAATAAAAATAATAGATAGTATGAAAAAACGGTTAAAAATTAGTAAGTTCATCATATTTTTTGTATTTATAATTCTCTCACCAAGTATTTATTTGTTAGCTCAAAAGCCCACAACTAAGCCAAATGTTATCGTGATAATAGTAGACGATTTGGGCAGTGGTGATGTAAGTTCACTTTTCAGGACGGTGATAAAAACGCCTAATATAGATAGGTTTGCCACCCAAGGCGTCAAGTTTGAATCTGGCTATGTACCTGTGCCTCTTTGTGGGCCTTCCAGAGCAGGTTTTTTAACTGGTCTTTACCCACAACGTTTTGGCTTTTCAAATAATGCAGGTGGTATACCAACAACAATTCCAATGCTACCTAATATATTAAAGAACGCTGGTTATTATACAGCCCATATTGGTAAATGGCATAGCGATGGCCCCATGCCTTATTTACGTGATGCATTTAACGAGACTTTGTGTTCGCCAGTATCTAGCCCGTTTATTAATTATTATAATCCAAGATTAGCACGCAATGGTGTTATTGAAAATAGCAAAGAGTATAGTACAGATTTATTTGCACGAGAATCTGTAGAATTTATAGAACGCAATAAGAACAGGCCATTCCAGTTAACGGTTGCTTTTAATGCGCCGCATATACTATCTATAGCTAAGCTAGCAACATTTATAAAAAAATCCTACGATTCTTCGGTTGCTGTGGGGCACCCAATGCAAGTACCAAAAATAAGTACTGCTCGACCTGGCGAAGCCGCTAAATATTTAGCTCAATTTTCAAATGATACTTCACGTGCAGATGCGGTAGCTACCATCGTGGCATTAGATCAAGCAGTAGGCAAAATTTTAGATAAATTAAAAGCCAGTGGGCTTGATAAAAATACGGTTGTTTTCTTCTTTGGCGATAATGGTGGACATCCTGAAAATCGTAGTGAAAATTTGCCTCTAAGAGATTATAAATGGACGGTTTACGAAGGAGGTATTAGAACGCCGTTTTTTGCTATGTATCCAGGTGTTTTTCCTGCTGGCTTAAATTATAAGCAGCCCGTAAGCACACTGGATATTTTTAAAACCTGCACAGCTTTAACTGGTACAAAAGATAGTGAGCCAACCAACTTAGATGGTGTTGATTTAACGCCCTACCTCACCAACAAAATTACTGCCCCACCACACGATGCCTTGTTTTTTAAACTAAACAATTTAGGTGCTATAAGACAAGGGAAATGGAAATTGGTAATAACAGATAATACACAAACGGAGCTTTATGACCTGTCAA
>NZ_JBQWIE010000071.1:0-6294 GCF_056745525.1 Parasediminibacterium sp. HNIBRBA5674
GTTACTATTTACTTGCATGTTACTTGCAATTTTTCTTACTGCAAACGCACAACAGGCATTCACCCCAGGTAACCTTGTGGTTGTGCGGGTAGGTAATGGCAGTACTGCTATTAGTGCTACCAACTATCTACCAGTCGATTTGCTAGAATACACACCCTCTGGTACATTAGTGCAAACCATTTCGTTAGGTAGTACCACTTCGGGTTCGCAGCTTTCGGTCGTAGGCAATAGCCAAGACGTATCGCTCAGTCTGTCTACCAATGGCAATTTTTTATCACTAGTCGGCTATGATGTGAACGCTGGTGCTGTAAATTCTGGTGTTACTGCTACTGCTTCTGCCATTAAAGTAATTGGCCGTGTAGCTAGTGATGGGGTGATAGATTATACTACAAAAATACCTGCAAATACCGATGGAACCAGACAAGTAGCTACTGTAGATGGTAGTAATTTTTGGGTGGTTGGCAGTAATGGTATAAGGTATGTGCCTTTTGGCAATGGTTCTACTACCGCTGTAACTTCTATAATAGCCTCAAGTATTGGAAAATCTATTGGAATTTTCAATAATCAATTGTATGCATGCGGGTATAATAGTAGTGCTTCTTCGCTATTTACAGTGGGTACAGGCTTGCCTACTTCTACAGCTACTGGTACGCTGCTACCCGGCTTACCCACCGGTTCTTCGGCCACTAACAATGGGTTTCAGTTTTTTGATACAGATGGTAATGGCACACCTGATGTATTGTATGTAGCCGATGGTTTAAACCTCAGAAAATATACCTATTCAGCGGCTCCAATTAATTATATTTCGGCAATAACTAGGACTGCAAATGGTACAGGCTATACCACTGCACCCACAGTATCTTTTACAGGTGGTGGGGGTAGTGGTTTGGCAGCAACTGCTACTGTTGCTAGTGGCGCATTAACAGGTCTTTTCACTACTGTTAGTGGTTCAGGCTATACAACAGCACCCACCGTTGCCTTTTCTGGACCGGGTTCAGGTGCTGCAGCCACCACAACGCTAACTAGTGGGGCAGCTTGGGTATACAATGGTGCTGTAGGTACAGGTGTTATACCCGCAATAACTGTTTCAGCTGGTGGTACAGGATATACAACTGCAACGGTAACTATAAGTGCGCCACCAACAGTAGGCGGAGTTACCGCTACCGCTACCGCCACGGTAAGCGGTGGTGTGGTTACGGCAATTACCGTAACTAATGCAGGCAGTGGTTATTCTACAGCTAATCCTACTATTACTATTACAGGTGATGGCACAGGTGCAACAGCCACCACTACTGCTGCATCGGGGCAAGCAGTTGCAATTACTGGTTATATTAACGCCTCTGGTAAAGCACAATTATATATTACTACTGGGTCAACTACAACGAACAATACATTACAAAGTATTATAGATAATGGTGGTGCTGGTAATAGTATTGTACCAATTTACACTGCTCTTGCAACATCTGGTACAAACTACATTTATCGTGGCATTGCTTTTACCCCAGGCACAACACAAAGTATTTTACCAGTAAACCTATCATCGTTTACAGGCAATAAAACCAGCAATGGTGTTCAATTAAATTGGGCAACCTCATCAGAGGTTAATAACAAACTTTTCGATGTGACTCGTTCTACCAACAATATTGATTTTAAAACGATTGGTACGGTTGCTGGCAAGGGCAACACATCGCAAACAAATAACTACACTTACAGAGATTTACAACCTGCTACTGGAATCAATTATTATCGTTTAAACCAAGTAGATAATGACGGAAAAACAACTATTTCTTCAACTGTGGCAATTAACAATGATAATTTAGTAAAAACAGTTTTTAGTGTAATGGTTTCTGGTAATAACTTAAATTATACCATAAATTCTGCAACTGCTTCTAAAGCCACCTTGCAATTATTTGATATTGCTGGTCGTAATGTTTACAACAAAGCAATTGATGTTAAGGTAGGCGTTAATAATGGTAACATAGCCATCAACGAATTACAAAGTGGCATTTATGTAGGTGCTGTTGTTTTAGATGGTCAATCGCTTACAGCAAAATTCTTTAAATAAATGGTGTTATAATTTTTTTAGATAAATTATATGCAAAAGACCAGTGAAAATTTTTTTTCACTGGTCTTATTTTTTACGTGATAAAGGATTGACTTTAACATCCGATTGCAAAAATAAAAACGATTGTACCTATAAAAATGTAGCTACCACGAAAGGAGGATTTTTATAGGTAATCTGCTTAGTGCAGTTTAAGGTAAATATCTCTTTTCTTAAGTTGACCCTCTATATCTTAGAACTAAGATAAAATAAACCCCGTAACTGATAATTTAACCCCACAATTAAGCTGGGAATTACAACCATTACAGAAAAATAAAAGTCAAACTGCGCGTCAAATTTTAGTAGCAAGTTCAGAAAGTTTATTGGCAGTTGGTAAGACTGATTTAATATTAGACTCCTTTTATATAGTGATTTATTTTTTATTCTAGATATCATGCTAAATGAAGTTGAATCAGAATGGTTCAGGATGGTTAGCAATTATGAAGCTTTTACTTTCAAGCCACGATTGAATTTTTAACCATAAAAAATTGCCATGAAATTAAATCTTGCAGTTCCAGTACTGAGCCTACTAGGCTTGGTACTAACCTATTCAAAATTAGAAGTTACAGAAAAACCAGTCACCGAGTTCGAAAGGCCTACTACTAGTATTATTGGTTGTGCACCAAATATGCAAGCCAATTTTGCCCCCACTGCCCCCATTAGAAAAGCACTTCCCTATACTGGCACAGCTATTACAAAACCAGTATCTGCCACGGCAGCAAGCAACTTAAATAAATGGTCGGCGACAAGTAGCTGGATGGGCGGGCAAATACCAGCTCCAGGTGATAGTGTTGTAATTCCTGCAAATGCTGCCATTTTGTTAGACGATCCCACCGTTGATGTGCAAGCTATAAGAGTAATGGGTATGTTAGTTGTTGATGTTAGTAAGAATATAGATATATCTGCCAATAATATTATTGTAACAAACGATGTTGGATTTACCAATAAAGCCTATTTCCAATGGGGTACTACCGCAGCCCCGTACTTAAAAAATGGTACCATTACTTTAACGGGTAACGATCCTGCGTTAAACAATATGAGCCTAGGCACTAAAGTATTAGGTGCTATGAACAATGGTGAAATTCAGTTGCACGGCAAGGTGAGAAAATCTTGGACACAACTTGGTGTTACGGCTGATGCTGGTGACACAAAAATTACCCTTATGGAACCTCTATTGTGGGAGGTAGGCAGCGAGATTGTTATTGCCTCTACTGATTTTAATATGAACCAAGCTGAGCAACGCACCATTACCACCGTTAGTGCAGATAATAAAACTTTTACCTTAAATACACCACTTGTTTATAGTCACTTTGGCAAACTGCAAAACTATACACACAAAACCGATGCAACCATAAATTGGGAAGTAGATGAACGTGCTGAAGTTGGCCTGCTTAGCAAAAGCATTACTATACAGGGCGATGCAGGCTCTGCCACTACAAAATTTGGTGGGCATGTAATGATAATGGGTACAGGCCAAGCGTATATATCTGATGTAGAGTTTACTCGCATGGGGCAGAGGGCTATTTTGGGCAGATATCCGTTTCATTGGCATAATATAACCAACGGTTATGGTGCAGGGCAGTACATTACCAACTCTAGCGTACACCATACTTACAACCGGGCAATAACCGTACATGCCACCAACGATGTGAGCGTTACTAACAATGTAGCATACGATAATGTGGGCCATGCCTATTTTTTTGAAGATGGCAATGAAGAGAACGTAACCATGACTGGCAATTTGGGGTTGCTAACAAGACGTCCTCTTCCACAATATGCCTTATTGCCTTCTGATATAGCAGATGCTCGAAACAATAGTGGGCCATCAACCTTTTGGCTAACCAATCCCCGTAATACTGTTACCGGCAACCATGCAGCTGGTTCAGATGGATCTGGTATTTGGTACTCGCCATTTAATAACCCTAGTGGGTCAAGGTACGTTGCCTCGTATCAGCCAGTAAATTTTGCTGTACCCGATGGTTTTATTGACAATAATGTAGCACATTCTAGCCGCCACGGCATTATCATTGGTGCGGGCATAGTACCCAAAGATGCAACCCAAACACCCAACGAGAACCAAGGGGTAAATGTACCATCCAATAGCCAGCCAACATTTAAAAACTTATTGATGTATAAAAATGCACTTGGTTTATATGCTCGCACTTTTCCAGGTAATGATCAAGAGTCATATTTTAGCAATACTATTTTTGCAGATAATAGAGAAGGTGATGCCGCTACATGGCGTACTTTTTACGATAGAATGTTGTGGGTAGTAGGATCTCAAAATTATAGTACAGATTATTATTATCCGCCAGTAGGTGGGCCTCAAACTGCTGCCCACATTATCTATGATGGTCCTGTAATTACTACCAATTCTCATTTTGGGGATAGTTTAGTTGATAATCAATCTATATTTATACAATGGGGTGCAAACCAAAAATTTACAGGTCATACATTTAAGAATACAACTGTTCAGGATTTTAAAATTTTTAATTTTAGTAATCTTCCAGAGGATGATCCAGTTTTCTTTTTGGCTTCTGTTAGAGATTTAGATGGCAAATTAGCTGGTATACCTGGAGCATCTATTACCAGAAATCACCCGTATTTGATGCTGCCAAACTCTGTTCGGACTTTAGGTAATGGTGCTAAAACTAAATTAAAATTTGGGTACATAGAAGCCACTGGTTCCGATCATCTTACTGTAGCAGAGGCAGGTGCCAATCCAAGTATACCAAAAAGGCCCAATGCAAGTTTTATAAGGTCAGACGAGTTAGGGCAGTATGATGACATGAAATCTATAGAAGGCTATCCAATAACTACCTTTATTGATACGTTGGCGGTTAGGTACAACCTGCAGTTTCAAATACCCACTAGAACAAGGTATAATATTTATAGTATGAGTGCCGGCGAAACCGTAGTTGTTGAATTTCCCAATTGCCCTAGCACAATTAAGCTTTACACCGGTACTCAGAACTTAACCGACCCTGGTAACGGATCAAATTATACGGCAATAACCAAAGTGGCGAATGCTGCGGCACTTTATGCAACCGATGCTACCGTATGGGCTTGGGAAAATAATACGGCATATTTGAAATTTAAAGCACCTCCTGGCTCAAATTTTAATTCCGATAAATTAATTGAGAGCGTCTTTTTCTGCTTATATGGCAATTGTGCAGATGGTGATAACAGCAATTTGGTTGTGGCAGATTATGGCAGATTGGATACAAGAGGCAGTTTATCAAAAGTATCTGGTACTGTTTATTTTTCGCCAACCCCAACCTATTCCAGTACTTTAAATGGGTCTAATTATTACGACGTAACCAACAATGGTGATAACATTGATGGCTGTGTTGAGTACCGCTTAGATATGGCCATGCAAAGTTGGGTAAATGTAGATACACTTGCCATAAACGTAGCAGGCGCAACTACAAGTAGTGTATATATTGAAGACAAAAGCGATGGCCGTACATTATTGGGTTCATTTGCTTTTGCCGATGGCTATCAAAAATTTAAACTCACAAATTTGGCCTCAACGAAACGAGATCAGGTAAAAGCAATTATCATCAAAACATGTGAAAGTGACTTAAATAATTTAGCTGCGAGGCGCATAAGTTTATTACATATTGTACTAGGTACGCCACCACCTTCAGCTTTGCCAGCTAGCGTAATCGGTACAATCAGTGCAGGAATTGCAGAAAGCTCACCAACGCACGCAAATACTTTACAAGCATCTTTTTTAAGCCAAAGTATTAAATATGCTATAAATTGTTCCAATACAGGAATCGCCGATTTGCAACTCTTCGATATTACAGGAAGACTTCTATTTGGCAGGAAATTAAACGTAATAACAGGAACAAATAATGGCATTATTCCAGTTAATAATTTATCAAAAGGTGTTTATATTTTGTCAGTAGTCATCAATGGTGAAAAGTTATTAAAGCGTATTTCTAATTAAAAGGAATGCGAAGAAAGTTTTTTTATGTTAGCATATCTTATGGAGTAGAAAGTAAATGTCCATTTGTTTTTCATATATAAATTTGTGCAGGTATTTACCTGCACAAATTTTTTTTAAACAAAAGAGCTATTTTGTAGTCTTAATTTTCAGAATGATATATCGTAATCAATTTTTAAGTAAAATATCTGCGTGTTTATTGTTGTTATATGTGGTTGCTTGTAACAATAATCCTTCGAAA
>NZ_JBQWIE010000072.1:0-6015 GCF_056745525.1 Parasediminibacterium sp. HNIBRBA5674
AATAATTGACCACATCAATATTGATAATTTTGCCGTTACGCCTAAATACTTACAAATTGCTAATTCAATACTAAAAGCTATTGGTGAAAATAAAATTAGCTTAAGTGATGTTTTACCATCAATAAACGAACTTAGTTTTGAATTAGATATATCAAGAGATACTGCCGAAAGAGGCTATAGACATTTAAAAAACTTGTCGGTTATAGACTCAGTTGCTGGCAAAGGCTATTTTATTAAGAACACCGATTTTGGTAAGCCTAAAAAAATATTTTTACTTTTCAATAAACTCAGTGCCCACAAAAAAATAATATACGATGCCTTTATTGGCGCTTTAAGTGAGCGGTTTACTGTTGATTTTTATATTTTTAATAATGACTTTAGCTTGTTTAAAGAGTTGATAATCTCAAAATTAAATGACTATACGCATTTTATAATAATACCTCACTTTATAGAAGGTGGCGAAAAAGCACACGAAATCATCAATATGATTCCTAAAGAGAAACTAATACTGCTTGATAAGAAAATTGATGGTGTGAATGGTGAATACTCGGCCGTATATGAGAATTTTGAACATAACATCTATCATGCACTAGAGGATGCCAGAAAAGAGTTAGCTAAATACGAAACCATAAAAGTTATATTTCCTAGAAACAGTTATTACCCTAGCGAAATAATTACTGGGGTAAAAAAGTTTTGCCAAGATTATGCCTTTAATCATGAAATAGTTGAAAGCATAAAAGATGAAAATGTATGTAAGGCTTGTGCATATATCTGTTTAATGGAAGATGATTTGGTGGTACTTCTGGAAAAAACACTCCAATCTAATCTTATAATTGGCGAAGAATTAGGGGTTATTTCTTACAATGAAACGCCATTAAAAAAGATATTACTTAATGGTATTACTACTATATCAACAGATTTTTTTCAAATGGGCGAGATTGCGGCAAGGCTTGTACATGAAAATTCTAAGCAGCATATTGAAGTGCCATTTTATTTAACAAAAAGGGCCTCTTTGTAAAGAGACCCTAATAATCAAAATTCAAACCACAACAACTTTATTGATAAATTACTTTCACGCCCTTAGGTGCAGAAACCTTAGTCTCTATTTTTCCTGTTACTAATTTTTTATGACTTATTGATACGATACCAAATGGTGTTGGAAATGTACCTTCTGCAAATTGTAAGCTACCTAAATGTGGCACTACTTTTATTGTTTTACAGCCAGGTTCTACAATAGAAACACCTAGTACGTGTTCAGTTAACCAACTAGTAGGTCCAGATGCCCAACCATGGCATAAACTGTGTCTAAATCCTTTGTAACAATAGGCCCCACAATCGCCATGAATATCTTTTTTATTTGCTGGCAATAATTCATCTATCCTTCCTGCATTTTGAAGCCAATCCATATTGAAATCCTCCCAAAAAGTGGTAGCACCTAAGCCCAACATAGCACCCCAAAACGTTTTAATATTTTGCATAGCTCCTTCGTAATCGCCAGCCTTAGCTTTTGCTTGCAGCATATAATAACCATAAAAAGTTGAGAAATCTTTTACACCACCAACGGACAATAAATTATTGGCTTTATCTATTGGTAACAAACCAGATAAACCCATTAATGCAGCAGCTTGTTTTGAGTTATTGGTAGCAGGTACATGCTTTTTTAATAACAACATTGCAGCTTTGCATTTTTGTGCAGTGGCATCGTCTTTTAAAATGGTACATAATTCTGCACCAGCCTCAAAAGTCAATAACATCAACGATTGCAACCCTGCATGAACTGCAGGCTTGTTTTCACTAGAAGGCCAGTCTAAGAAGCGGCCTCCATCTAGGTTTTCACTACCGTCAGCATTAATTTTAGTCGTTAAAATAGTTAGTAGTTTTTGTAAATACGCTTTTTGCTTTTGCAAATAAGGCAAGTCACCTTGATACTTGTACCACTCTTTATGAATGATAATCCACCACATACTATAAGCACTCAATCCATTCATCCAATCTGGCAAAGGTGCTTGGTCTTTCGCAGCATCTAGGCTTCGTGGCACTACATCGTTATAACCAAAAACTGAGTTGATGGTCATTACTTCTGGGTGCATATCGCCTACCCAAACAAGGCGGTCTCTTTTTATGCCATCCCACAAATATTCTTGCATGTTTAGGTGTACTGTGTAAGCACCTGTTAACCAAATTTCGTTTAATTGTGCATCGCTACATTTAAACGAGCCTTTGTAAGGAATATCACGATAACTAAATATAGCATTTACTTCTTTTAAATGCAACTCTGTATTGGCTTCTACCAAATCTATTCGTACAAAACGAAAGCCTGTATTACCAATTTCAGCTGATCCTAACCAAGGTAATTCTGTAATAAAATCTCGCATGGCGTGATCGTTGGTTGCCCCTTTTATGGTATCAATATCACTCATTACTTCACTTACCGATTCACCAAAACGAACCCTAATTTTTATTGGATTTTTCTTTGGCGTTATAGAAGTAATAAGCTGTAAGCCACCATGTAATTCTTTACCAAAATCTAAAACAATCGCAGGTTTACTAGTAGCATCACTTTTTAAAATGCACAAGTTTCTTTTAGGCAATTCTGCTTGTCCAGTTGATAATTTTAATAAATTAGCTGTACCCTTAATCTGCTTTTCATCGGTACTACTTTGCCATACAATTCGTTGAGGCACCAAGTATTTTCTAACTCTATGATCGCTAGAAAACTTATTGGCATAGTTAGCCCCAAACACTGGTGGCAATTGGCCTTTAGTAGTTGCAACACTTATTATTATTACTAAAAAAATGAAAAAATATGTACGCATTTGTTTGATATTGTTTGTATTAAACTAAACCTTAGAGGCAACCTTTAATAAGTAACTTTTTGCAATAAAACTGGGCCTAATAAACCAGATGGCTCTAAGGCATCAGTTGGTTTGATAGGGTTAATTGGCATCCAAGTTTTACGTTCGGCCACTGGCAATTTTGCATCGCCAATTAAACGATTTACCCAAAGGTTTACTACTTCAATTTCTACTTGGTTACTGCCTTTTTTAACTGCGTTAGTAATATCTACACTGTAAGGCGGTGCCCATACTGCCCCAACAAACTGGCCATTTATTTTTACAGTAGCCATATTTTTTACCGTTCCTAAATCAAGTAACAATTTTTCGGTTGAGGGTTTATTGCTGATATTGATAGTGGTGGTATAAGTGGCTTTACCTGAATAATATTTAAGGGCGTCATCGCTGCTTTTACTCCAATCTGTAAGGGTTGTAAACGTAGCAGGACTTTGTGGCCCACGCATCTTACTATCAAACGCTACTTGCCAAGGGCTAGTGATCGTTTCAACAGTTTGTATAGCTGGAAAATTAATTCCCTTACCATCAGTATTTACCTTGTTTCTAAACACAACAAAATAACTCTGTGTTGGCTGTAACGTAATAGGCACAGCTATTTGGCTGGTTTGTTGTGTAAACTGTGTAAGTGTTCTATGTGTGCCATTGGTCGCATCAAACAATTCTGGTTGCTTACCATTTACCCTAAAAGTAAATGTAGTACTTACTACACTATCGCTTTGGTTGGTAATAAAATAAATATCGTTATCAAGCTCTTTTCTATGAATGTATAAAACAGGCGTTGTAGCTGGAATGCCAGCATCAGCCACCAAATTCATTTTGGCAAAAACGGTTTCTAAACTTACACCAGCATACACCATTCCTTTGCCAAAAGCATGAGATGTATTTGTAACACCATCTGCATTGCCCCATAAAGCCGATGCCATCTTTGTAAGCGCTACATCACTTTCAGGATAGTTTTTTAAACTTGGTGAGCGCTTAGGTGCAGGACCTAAAATAGTAGCACCAGCAGCCACTAAATCACTAATTTTTTTAAGCAATTCTGGTCGCATGGTTTCTATTTGTGGTAGTACCAATACGCTATAACTCATACCATCTGGCAACACCAATTTGCCATCTTTTACACTTACCCTATCTTTTAAAACTTCTGCATTAATGTAATCGTAAGAGTAACCTTTTGGTATTTCTGGATTTCTAATACCAGTCATTTTAGGTGCGTCTTCGCCTATAAAATAAGCAACATCGTTTACCACATTGCCACGCTGCAACATAAACATACAACGACGTTCATAGTCAATCCAATTTTTAGATTGCTCGAACCAAGTATTTTTTCTGTTGAACTCTGTACCAAATGGTGCATTGATACCAGGGGTTTTATCTTCATAAGGTTGCTGGATATACAAATGCAACAACACATGGTTAATACCTTCTGTAAAAGACCAATCGCCACGTTTTTTTAGCAATGCAGGATAACGTTGATAAGCTTTGCCACCGGATGTAAAGCTCTCTGCAAATACCTGATTTTTACCATAAATATGTGCTGCCGATGAAGCGGCTCTACACTCAATATTTCCTAGTTCACCTTCATTCCAAAACTCACCAGCAATTTCATTACTTTGGCCACCGTACATTAAAAATTCCGAAGGGAAACCCCAGTGGCCATAGTTTTCAAGCCACACACGCAAGCCATTTTTATTACTTAAATCTCGTAGGCCGCCAACATAATCGTAAGCTACTTTATCAGCAATCAGCCTTCTCATATCCCATAAAAAACGATTGCTTTCATCTGCACTATTTACAATTCTGCCAGATAAAGTTGGTAACCATTTTACAGGATCGTAACCATATTTTTCTTGAAATTCTTTGGCAAAACCTTCCGTCCAGTTTTCTGATCCTTGCTCGTAACTGTCCATAATTACATAGTTCCAAGCGGTTCTATCTTCTGGCTTCATGCGTTGCAATAATTTACCTACAAACGCATCAAAATGATTAGATAAATGTTGCTTGTTCATCTTATCCACTTCTAAGCCTCTGGCATAAGGTGCAGAAGGTGCGTTCATGGTGCCTGTAGGCGTTACGCCCATACGCATAATCACCCATTTTCCTGCTGGTACATCCCAATTTAACGTGCCATCAGCAGATAAATATTGAGAAATATTTAGTATTTGCTTGGCTTGCAAATGCTTTAATTTATCAGCTATTTCTGCTTGGTTTGTCCATTGATATTCCTTCCATAAAGGCAATGGTGTAGGATACATTTTGGCCAATTGTTTCTCGGCATAACGCTCTAATTTAGCGGAAGCCGATAATGTAATGTCAGCAAAAGATGCATTAATTTTTTTGCCTTGTCTATTAGCTACATTTTTAATAACTATTCTAAAATCGGTGGCAGTAGTTTCTGGCAAGCCTATGGCTACTGGTGCGTAAGGAATGACCCCTGTACTAATTGATGGATTGGTTCTTTCGAAATTAAAAGTGCCGATGGTTTTATAAGTATCACCATCTTTTACTTGTACCACAAAATCGGCTGACATAGGTATTTGTGCAGGATAAATAACAATGCTTCTTGCAGTAAAAGATTGTGCCACATGCAAGTCAATGTTGTAAGGTTGATTGCCCGCTGCGGTAAATAAGTTAGCCACCGTTTTTGTGTTACCATCTAATAAATTTTCTAGTTTATCGGTGGTAACAGAAGTTGTAATAGTTGGATGGAAATCTGCAATTGATACTTGGTCATTTTCAGGAACAGGAAATGCCAAAACTGCTACATCTTGAAATGTATCGTGGGCTGCTGTTAGCTTTTGAGAAATATGCCTGCCACCTTCAACCGTTATTTCGCTGTTGATTAGGTAACGCATAGCCTCTGATGTTTTAACCCACGGGCCACCAGATTGACTCCAACCGGGGCAGTTAAATAAGCCAATATTTACCCCCAATCTTTTACCTTCTGTAATGGCAAACTCGGTTAGTTGCCACCACTCTTCACTTAAAATATTTACCTTTCCAGAAGGTACTTCTGCTAACCCAATATTGCCAATTAATGCTTGGCCGATACCTACTGAAGCCATAGCCTCTAAGTCTTTAGTAATGCCCTCTTTAGAAATATTATCACTTACCCAATACCAATAAACCCAAGGTTTTAATGTGTCCTGTGGGTTCGCAAATG
>NZ_JBQWIE010000073.1:0-5611 GCF_056745525.1 Parasediminibacterium sp. HNIBRBA5674
TTGTTTAGCAATTGGTGGTACAATTAATAGACAATTTCAACACCTTTTTCGCTGTTTCTTAAACCGAACTCACGTTAGTTTATTGTCAGTCTGCCTAAGTTGGCAGGGTGGTACGAGGGTTTCAGCTAACGGTCGAGGCTTTGTGGCAGTTGGGGAATTAGCGTTACGTCTGCCCATAACTGAAGCCCAATTTTTGTTTGCTGTTCAAATATATTGTTTAGTTAAATAGAACTCCGTCAAGCCCAAACTGAAGTACAATAATGAACGAATGTTGAGGCTATATTCGTCAAGCCCCAATAATGCCAAACCTAATGTTGCACGCTGCCTTTTCATTCAGCAACTGTATGTTTTTTCAAATCGTCACGAGTATCAATAAAGTTTTTCAAATCATAGAATCTACTATCGAAAAATTTAAAGTCTTCTTTAATGTTTGGAACAAATGCCCAATAAAGTTTTTCTTTAATCTCTTTAAGTTCAGTGTCAAAGTCTATAAGCCAGCAGCCAGTATAGTATTTCTCTACTTGTGTGTCAAATAGTTCTTTCAATAGCAATTTTTTTTGAGTGCTGTCTAAAAATTCGTGATTATCTATCTCTTTAATAAAACTTTTATACCTCTTTAGCAAGAGGTTTAAACTTGTTATAAAAAGTCTTATGTTACCCAAAATTGTGTCATAAGGTTTATTCTCACTTCTTACAGGAACTCCTGAAATAAATTTTTCAAGGTCAGTAAAATAATCAGGAAATTTTTCTAAATCATCAAACTTATTTGAAACATAGATAGGAAAATTCAAAAGCTCAGAAGTTGAATATCCAATGCCACTATTAGTCGAACCTTCGGCAGCCATTTTATTTATTTGGTCTTTGTAATAATTAAAATAATTGCTTCCTTGTTGATGTTTTACTTGCTTTAGTGTCAAAAGAATTGTTACCAATACAGCACCAAAACCTAAAAGAGAAATAATTGGTGAGGCTATATTATTAAACTCTTGTGAGTTAAATTTCAAGTGAATATTAGTACAGTACAAAGTCCTAATTGTTATGTCTATAAGAACAACAACAATTAGTAAAACTATTGTCCCAAAAAGTATTTTTTTCTGCATTGAAGTTTTTGTCTAAGGTTGCGTGCAACGAACAGGGCTTGCTGCAGTTTGGGCATTTGAAATCCGTCAGCCCGTAACCGAAGTTGATGATTGCAATATTGCTGATTTTTTAATCATAAGCCAAATTTATAACGTCCTGCTGGAACTGAAGCACAATAGCGAAAAAAAAGTCGATGCTTACAACGTCAAGCCCAATGTTGCCTGCTGTACTTCTTCGTTTGATGTGTCAAACCCTAACTTTTAAGAAGTGATAATTTTCAACTGTGTCCCAACTAAAAGAATAATCTTGTCTTAACGAAATGTCGTCTCCATAAGGTTTTTCAGTCTTGTATTGTAAAATTGTTCCTGCTCTATATTGTTTGCCATTTCTAAAATCAAAGTCTGATGTGTCTGTTGAATAAGTTTCTTGATTTACATAATGGCTATGGTCTGTCGCTAAAATAAAATAACAAAGGTCTATGCCGTGTTGTTTGTAAAGTTCAAGGTTAGAAAGGTCTTTAAAAACATCATATCTGCTGTTAGGTTCTCTATGATTTTCTTTCTTAAAAAACTTTAATTCAATTGCAGCTTTTGTCAAAGTTTTGTCGTCCTGGTATTTTATTAAAAGGTCAACTCTTGCTCTGTCTGATTTGCTTTTAATGCTTTGCTCTGTCAATGAAATATATGTCTCAAATTCAAGATGAAATTTGTCTGCAAGGCGAAACTCATAAAGTTGTCCAAGCGTTTTTAAAATGTATCCAAATTCAAGTTGAAAAGCATTTTCGTTTCTTGCAGTTAGTCCACCATTTGCCAATTTGCGAATTAGTAAATGGTAAGCAGTTTTAATAATTTCTTCTGTAAGTTTAAGCTGATTTTCTTTGTCTATTTTATAAAACTGCCATTATTAAAAGGTGTTCAACAGTATAGCAGGCAACGAACAGGGCTTGCTGCAGGTGTGGTATTAGTATTACGTCTGCCCGGAACCGCTGCTGAATAATGGACTAAAAGTACGGGTTAAAAACCAAAAGCCCAATGGCATTCCGTCAAGCCCGGACTGAAGCTGAATAGCGAACTGCTGCTGATGCTAACAACGTCCAGCCACACTTGCAGCAAACCCCATGTTGGTGGCTGTGCTATTTTTCGCATTGCTTGGTGTGTCAAACTGTAAACGTTTTAGTTTAAATATTCGTTTTCAAAGTCCTTGTAGTATTGAGCAAGAATTTCATTTGCTTTTTTTATATGCTCTTCATATTTATTGTATTGTTGTTGGTAATGCTCTGCACTCTTATTTAGTTTTGCTATGTCCTTTGGAACTGGCACTAATAAATTGTGTAAGTCTTTAGGGTAAAGGTGTGAGGTTTGTCCACGTTTTTCTCGGTTGATAAGTAAAAAATAATTTTTTGTGTTGAACAGTTGTAGCAAATAGTATGGATTTATTTTTCTATGGTCTGAACGAACATTTACTAATTCACCAACAAAGGAAATTTCTTCATCTTTCAAATGTTCTGGTATTTCAACTATGCAAGGGTTTTTCCCTAAATATTCTGCTTGGTGTGCTGCACCTAAAATTAAAATGTCGCCTTCTTTTATAAGTCTTGTGGCTACACATTCTGGGTTAACAAACTCAACAAGTTCAAGGTTTACTTTACCTGCTTTTAGTGCTGCAACTTTTACAATTTTAGGCTCAATTGAACTTTCAGAATAATCGTCCTTAGATGGTGTTTTGCCTATGAAAATTCCATTAGGTTCGCAAACGTCTATAAGTTTTTTCAAAGGATGTTTTGACTTTTCAACTTCTTTTAAAATGTCTTCAAACATTGGTGAATAATAGTAAGAGTCAAGCCTGTTGTTATTTAGCTGACTTAACTTTTTTACGTAAGTCAAATGCTCATAACACTTTTTGCCTTTTTGAAAGTCTTTAAATTTTTGTAAAATGTTTGGTAAATCAGTTTTGCTTTTTCGTCCTGTTGCATCATAACCAACTTCGTTTGCAATGGCACAAAAAATATTATAGTCACTAACTTTTTCATTAGTCTTAAGTTTACGCATTATCAAAATGGTGGATTTTAAACCTGCTCCATAATGTGCAAACGTGACTTGGGGTAACGATATAATTCCTTCAATTTGAAACTTTGAAGTCATAAAATCACGAACATATTTTAAGGTTGTGTTGGTAAGCATTCCATCGGGAATAATGACTGCAATTTTTCCTGTTCCTGGTTTTAAATACTGCCAACAACGTTCTAAAAATAGGATTTCAGTTTTTTGTGTTTTTCTAATTTTATCGCTGTTGTCTTTTCCTAAAGTGTATGTTCCTAAGTATGGCTTTTCTTCTTTCTTTACAGTTGCTCCAAATGGTGGATTAGTAATAATTAAATCAAAATCGTCTTCTTTAAATCTTTGGTTGATTGATTGTACTTTGCTGTGAAGTTCTAATGCGTCTGAACAAATTACATTGGTATGCCCATCATCGTGGATTATCATATTCATTTTTGCAACTCTTGCAATTCGTTCATTTACTTCAATTCCAAATAAGTTGTTTGCTGCGAAGTCGTGCCAATATTTATAATGTTCGCCTGTTCCTTCATCATAATATTCTGCTGCTTGTTGACGTACATGGTCTAACGCATACAAAAGAAAACCACCACTTCCACAAGAAGGGTCTATAACTTTTGAACGATTTGTCATATCACAACATTGCACGATAAAGTTTACTACTTCTCTTGGTGTAAAATATTGCCCTTGTTTGCCTTTAAAAAAGTCTTCCATAAACCTTTCAAAAGCTAATCCTTTTGTGTCAAGGTCAGTTCTTGAAAGGTCAACACTTTGTAAGTGATTAACAACTGTAAAAAGTTTAGTTGCTACACTTAAAATGTTTTCACTAAAAACATCAGGGTCGTCTTTTTTTGCTTCTTCATAAATTGAAGTTATTCTTTTATGAACGCTGTCAGGTGTTTCGTGTGTTTTAATTTGAAAGTCATAAGGTTCGCCTTTTTTTCTTGCTGTTTGTTCGTCCTAACTTTTACAAAAATGATTTTGCTTAACTCGTCAAATGCTTCTGTGGGCTGCATTTTGCCACCATCCCAAAGTGTATTGTGGCACTTTTCAAGTAGTCTAATTAGTTCTTCTTTATTAACTGGTTTTATATCCCAATTCTTATCGCCTTTTCTAAATCTATATTCTTGAACTTTGCCATAGTTAATGGGAATATCAGCAATGATATTTCTTGTTCTCTCATTTGCTGGATAATTTTTGACATCAAAAAAACGTCTTGTATTACCTGCAACTGTTCCATTAAATGGTGCTCTTACAGAATTTGCATTGCCAAAAGCTTGCTCAATTGCTTGTTCAAATTCTGCATCTGAAATTCCATCTCGTTTGCACTCTACAACGATGTAGGGTTTTAACTTTTCATCATCTTCATAAATAACAATGCCTGCAAGGTCGCTTGGTGTTCTTCTTGGAACTACAATTTCAAAGTCTATTCGTGAAGGTCGGTATTGATATTTTTCAATTAGCTCAACGTAATATTCAGCTCTTACAAATTCTTCTGGGTCTGTAAACTTATAAGTTTTTCCTTGTTGGATATAGGTTATTATCTTGCTGTCTGTAGATAGAGATATGTAATTTTTTTGAAGCCCAAGTTCAATTAATTCTGTAATGTCCATACTTTCCGTTGGTGGAAAGCATTTTTAGAATTTAGTTTTTACAGTTGGCTAAATTGTTGAAGTCTGTTTGGTTGTTGAGTTTTAGACTGTCTGCCAATAATAATACTGTTGCCCGAAGCATTGCCACCAACGGGAAGGGCTTGCTACAGGTGTGGCATTAGTATGACTTGTCCTAAAAAAAGTTTACAGATTATTTGTTCAATACTGTACTAGGTTTACAGTTTGGGATTAATCCTAGGTTTGATTTACAATAGTAGTTTTTTTCTGATAATAGTTCTTCCATAGTTTTTCTGTTTTTATGAGGTTACTAGTTTGATGTATTTGATTAGGCGTTAAGTTACCGATACTCATATGTGGTCTTTCGTTGTTGTAGAGTTCTACAGCTTTCTTTAGTAATGCTTTAGCATCGGTAAGTTTAAGTATTTTGTAGGTTTCTAAATATTCCTGTTTCATGATACCATTTAATCTTTCTGCTATGGCATTTTCCAAAGGGTCACCATTTTCTGTCATACTAATTTCTACATTATAATCCTGCAAGAGCTTTACATAACCAGCACTGCAATATTGCGACCCCCTATCGCTATGATGAACTAGTTGCGATGGCTTTTCAGCCCTCAAAGCTGAAAAAGCCATCTGCAACGCTGAGATACTTTCAACAGCTTCTAATGTAGATGCCACATTATAGCCAACTATCTTTCTGCTAAAAGCATCTGTTATAAAGCTGATATAACTAGGTTTTACCCCTAGCTTCCAATACGTGATATCGCTTACCCAAAGTTGATTAATGGCTGTTGGAACAAAGTCTCTAATAAGGTTTGGGTACTTGCGTAACCAGTGCAATGAATTAGTTGTTTGTATCTTTCT
>NZ_JBQWIE010000074.1:0-2500 GCF_056745525.1 Parasediminibacterium sp. HNIBRBA5674
TACATAAAAAAACCTCTAACAATTTGGTTTGTTAGAGGTTTTAAATAAATATGGCAACTACCTACTCTCCCGGCGTAATGCGAGTACCATCGGCCATGGGGGACTTAACTTCTCTGTTCGGAATGGGAAGAGGTGAACACCCCCGGCAAAATCACCATAAGACATTAAAAATTAACAATTATTAATTAATAATTACTAATTAAATAAGGTGACATATCGGGAAGTTATCTTGTTACAAGAAAATAAAAAAATAAAGCTTACGGGCAATTAGTACTACTCGGCTTTGTTGTTACCAACTTTACACCTATAGCCTATCAACGTCATAGTCTTTGACAGCCCTTAAAAGTAAACTCATCTTGTGGAAGGTTTCACGCTTAGATGCTTTCAGCGTTTATCCTTGCCGTACATAGCTACTCTGCATTACACCTGGCGGCATAACAGATACACCAGCGGTACGTACATCCCGGTCCTCTCGTACTAAGGACATGTCCACTCAATTTACTAACGCCCACCACAGATAGAGACCGAACTGTCTTGCGACGTTCTGAACCCAGTTCACGTGCCACTTTAATCGGCGAACAGCCGAACCCTTGGGACCTTCTCCAGCCCCAGGATGTGACGAACCGACATCGAGGTGCCAAACCTTACCGTCGATATGAGCTCTTGGGTAAGATCAGCCTGTTATCCCCGGAGTACCTTTTATCCTTTGAGCGATGACCCTTCCATGCAGAATCACCGGATCACTTTAGCCAGCTTTCGCTCCTGCTCGACGCGTTTGTCTCACAGTCAAGCACCCTTTTACTAATGCGCTCTGCGTACGATTACCAACCGTACTGAGGGTACCTTTGCAAGCCTCCGTTACTTTTTAGGAGGCGACCACCCCAGTCAAACTACCCACCATGCAATGTCTCCTTGTTCAGGATTAGGTTCTAAGCAACAAAAGGTTGGTATTTCAACGTTGACTCCACAATGCCTGGCGACACTGCTTCATAGTCTCCCAACTATCCTACACATTTGTTGCTCAAAATCAATGCAAAGTTGTAGTGAAGGTTCACGGGGTCTTTTCGTCCCGTGGCGGGTAACCGGCATCTTCACCGATACTACAATTTCACCGGGCTCGCGGAGGAGACAGTGTACAACTCATTAGACCATTCGTGCAGGTCGGAACTTACCCGACAAGGAATTTCGCTACCTTAGGACCGTTATAGTTACGGCCGCCGTTTACTGGGGCTTCAGTCAGAAGCTTTGGCTTGCGCCGAACATCCTTCCTTAACCTTCCAGCACCGGGCAGGTATCAGGCTCTATACGTCATCTTACGATTTTGCAGGGCCCTGTGTTTTTGTTAAACAGTTGGTTGTACCATTTTACTGTGACCGTATCGCTACGGTACGCTTTATCCCGAAGTTACAGCGTTAATTTGCCTAGTTCCTTCTCCGCGGCTCACCCGAGCGCCTTAGAATACTCATCCCATCTACCTGTGTCGGTTTACGGTACTGGCTGCTATGCTCGCTTTTCTTGGAAGAGCTTTTATTGTTTCGCTTTTGCCGAAGCATCCACTCAGCGTACTATTCCGTAAGTACGCAACAACCACGGCTCTCCGTCACTTTTAATGCATAGTAGGTGAAGGAATATTAACCTTCTTTCCATCAACTGCCCCTTTCGGGTTTGCCTAAGGACCAGACTAACCCTGATCTGATTAACATTGATCAGGAAACCTTAGATTTTCGGCGATGAAGTTTTTCACTTCATTTATCGTTACTTATACCTACATTTTCTTTTGAAAACGCTCCAGCATTGGTCGCCCAACACCTTCAACGCAGTTTTCAATGCTCCCCTACCACTTCAAATAAATTTGAAATTTAGATCTTCGGTTCGTAGTTTGATGCCCGATTATTTTCCGTGCAGGGCCTCTCGACCAGTGAGCTGTTACGCACTCTTTAAATGAATTGCTGCTTCCAAGCAAACATCCTGGCTGTTATAGAAACCCCACCTCGTTTGATCAACTTAACTACGTATTAGGGACCTTAGATGCTAATCTGGGTTATTTCCCTCTCGGCCATGGACCTTAGCGCCCACAGCCTCACTGCCGCAGATATTTATTAGCATTCGGAGTTTGTCAGGGTTTGGTAGGCGGTGAAGCCCCCTAGCCCAATCAGTAGCTCTACCTCTAATAAACTTCTATATGCGACGCTGTTCCTAAAAACATTTCGGGGAGAACGAGCTATCTCTCAGTTTGATTGGCCTTTCACCCCTATCCACAGGTCATCTCAAGACTTTTCAACGTCAACGAGTTCGGTCCTCCAGTGTGTGTTACCACACCTTCAACCTGCCCATGGATAGATCACAAAGTTTCGCGTCTGCCCCCACTGACTAATCGCCCTATTTGGACTCGCTTTCGCTTCGGCTCCGTTAAATAAGAACTTAACCTCGCCAGTGAGGAGCAACTCGTAGGTTCATTATGCAAAAGGCACGCCGTCACTCATATTGCAGAGCTCCGACC
>NZ_JBQWIE010000075.1:0-5000 GCF_056745525.1 Parasediminibacterium sp. HNIBRBA5674
ACCGTCCTGAAAAGTGAACTTACATCACCACTGCCCAAATCGTCTACTATTATCACGATAACATTTGGCTTAGTTGTTGACTTTGGGTTAGCGTTTTTTTGAGCGTTTAAATAACCATTAGGCATTAGAGCTATCAATATTAGAACCCATGTAACATGCCCGATTTTTGTTACTATTTTCATAACTATTATTTAGAAAAATTAAAGTAATCCAGTCTTGCTAATTCGCCTTTAGCACCTTTAAATACAAAAAATAAATTGGTAGTTTCAGTATTATTTTTAAGTGTACAAGATGCCATTTGATAATTAGCAGATGAACCTGTTTTAGGAATATTACAAGTGCCTAATAAAGTACCTGATGGACTATCTTTTCGCACTTCAATTTTGCCGCCACCGTTTACAGATGAAATATTGAAATTGATGGTAGCATTAGCTTTTAAGTCTTTGATATTAGGGAAATTTAAAAAACTTTTGTTAGTTAAATTTTGTATTTCAAACCCACCATTTGGACAATCTTTTTTAACTACAGAAGTCGATTTATTAAAGTACCATTCTGCTTGAATTGTATCCCAAGTAGCACTATAATTACCTACACCAGTTGCATAGTATTTACCACCCTGAATAAAGTTGGCATCACTCACCATATCGCCATTATCCTTATAATGCAAATAGGTCATCATTACTTGTCGATAGACTCTATTTCCAAAGGGTTCGCAAGTAAATTCCCAAGCATTGTATGTTTGTCCATTAAACTCGCTATAGCTTGCATGACCTGCATTTTTGCCTACCATTCTACGATTAGAATAGGGGCCTAAAATATTATTAGAAGTTTCGTAAGACACATCTCTACTTAAATAATAAATACCATTGTGTTTGTGAAAATACTGATGATCTTGTGCTATGAAAGTCGAATCATTACCAACACCTTCTTTTTTCTTTTTTACGATAATAGTACCAAAGCCATTTGGCATAGATGATATTAAATCATGCGGTGGCTCGGCCAATGAAATCATATCTTTATTTAGCTTAGCAATTTGATAATGCAGCAAATTGTTACCCAGCCTTCCATCTCTTCCAAAAATTAAATAATTATTACCATCATCATCTGCAAAAACAGTAGGGTCGTACTCTTTATTGATAGACATTTCTTTGGGTAACAACGATTTTTTTAACACATCAATAAAAGGCCCACTTGGCTTATCTGCTACCACCACACCAGAGGCTTCGCCATGCTCGGAAAAATAGACATACACTTTGCCATTTTTAAAAGAAATATCACCAGCCCAGCAATAATTATAGCCAGCACCCAAATAAGTATCTTTTGGGTCTATATCACATTCCTTTGTCCAATTCATTAAATCAGAAGATGAAAAAATTGACCAATAAGGCATAATAAAATCTTTCTCAGTAGGGCTTTTATCTTTCCCAACTAGGATGTACATTTTACCATCATGCACTGTCATTGCAGGATCAGCATAGCCCTTAAATAAAGGGTTTTGAGCTTGCACTTGGCTACTAACAACTACTAATAAAAACCCAATAAACGCTTTCAACATAATCATATTTTATTTAGAAAAATTAAACCAATCTAACCTTACTAATTCGCCTTTTGCACCTTTAAAAACAAAAAACAAATTAGACGAATTAGCAGTATTTTTTAGTGTACAAGCTGCCATTTGATAATTGGCAAATGACCCAGTTTTAGGAATATTACAAGTACCTAGTAAGGTACCTGATGGACTATCTTTTCGTACTTCAATTTTGCCGCCACCATTTACAGATGAAACATAAAAATTGATAGTAGCATTGGCTTTTAAGTCTTTTACGTTAGGGAAATTTAAAAAGCTATTGTTAGTTAAATTTTGTATTTCGAACCCACCATTTGGACAATCTTTTTTAAGTACAGAAGTTGATTTATTAAAGTACCATTCTGCTTGAATAGTATCCCAAGCGGCACTATAATTACCTACGCCAGTTGCATAATATTTACCAGATTGAATGAAGTTTAAATCATCTACCATATCGCCATTATCTTTGTAGTGCAAGTAGGTCATCATTACTTGCCTGTAAGTTCTTACACCGTAGGGGTCACAAGTCCATTCCCAAGCATGATACGTTTGCCCATTATATTCTGAAAAGCTTGTATGACCTTGGTTTTGACCTGTTTTACGTAAATGCTCAAATGGACCATAAATGTTTTTTGAACTCATATACTCACCAGCACAACTTAGGTAGTAAATACCGTTGTATTTATGAAAATAACTGTGGTCTCTGGCTCGATTAGCATTACCAAAGCCATAAGGTTGTGATGTTATTAAATCTCTCGATTTTCCATCAAGCGATACCATATCATTACTTAGCTTGGCTATTTGGTAGTGCAGTAATTCTTTA
This sequence comes from Parasediminibacterium sp. HNIBRBA5674, assembly GCF_056745525.1. Lineage (NCBI taxonomy): Bacteria > Pseudomonadati > Bacteroidota > Chitinophagia > Chitinophagales > Chitinophagaceae > Parasediminibacterium > Parasediminibacterium sp. HNIBRBA5674. Next base: position 2,391 of record NZ_JBQWIE010000075.1, read on the forward strand.
CCCAGTTGTCCATCTCTGCCAAACGTAAGGTAATGTTGCCCATCATCATCTACAAAAGCTGTGGGATCGTATTCGTGATTGGTTGAATAGCTTTTATCAATCATTGGCTTTTTTAAAACATCTACAAATGGCCCACTAGGTTTATCGGCCACAAACACGCCTGTAGCTTCGCCACCATTAGAAAAATATAAATAGTATTTGCCATCTTTAAAGCTTAAGTCTGCTGCCCAGCAACCTGTGTAACCAGCACCTAGATAAGAATCTTTAGGGTCGATATCGCATTCTTTAGTCCAGTGCATCAAATCAGTTGAGGAAATAATACTCCAATAAGGCATACTAAAGCCTTTTGTTTCTGGGCTTTTATCTTTACCTACAACCATATACATTTTGCCATTATAAACCCGTATTGCAGGATCGGCATAGCCTTGAATAATAGGATTTTGTGCAAATACTTTACTGCATAGTATTGCTAAAAAAGCTACAATACCATACACCATATTTTTCTTTTTCATACTAGCAATAAATCTATTTTATTTTGAGAAGTTAAATGAATCCATATGCACTAAATCACCTTTACCGCCTTTAATTACAAAATATAAATTAGTTGTTTCCGCTGTGTTTTTTAGGCTGCAAGCAACAGTTTTATAGTTGGCAAACGAACCAGTTTTGGGCACAGCACAAGTACCCAATAAAGTACCAGTTGGGCTGTCTGCATGAACTTCTATAGTAACATTTTTACTTTCTGTAGAAACGCTAAAGTTGATAGTTGGATTAACTTTCAGGTCTTTTACATTAGGAAAATTAAGATAGCTATTGTTGGTTAAATTTTGTATTTCAAACCCGCCAGCAGGGCATTCTTTTTTAATGGCTATATCTGATTTCTTAAAAAACCATTCTGCCTGAATTGTATCCCAATTGGCATTATAGCTACCTACACCATTTGCATAGTATTTACCCTTTTTTGTAAAGTTTTCATCTATTATCATATCGCCATTGTCTTTATAATGCAAATACGCCATCATCACTTGGCGATACATTCTATTGCCAAAGGGATCACAAGTATTTTCCCAAGATAAATAAGACTGACCATTAAAATCGCCAAAACTGCTATGGCTACCAGGGTCACCACCTGCATTTTTAAGGTTTGAATATGGCTCATAAATATTTGTAGAAGTAGCATAAACATTAGCACAACTAATATAATAAATACCATTATGCTTGTGAAAATAGCTATGATCTCTGGCTCTGTTTTCTAGGCCAAAACCATATTTATTTTTCGTAATAATATCTTTAGGGGCATCGCCAAGCGATAGCATATCATTACCCAATTTTGCTATTTGGTAATGGATAAGTTTATCTGCTAAAACACCATCACGGCCATAAATAATATACTTGGTACCATCATCATCCGTAAATGCAGTGGCATCGTATTCTTTATTATCAGAGAACTCTTTTGGAATCATTGATTTTTTTAAAACATCTACATAAGGCCCCTCTGGTTTATCTGCTACCAAAACGCCAGTTGCCTCGCCACCTTCTGAAAAATAGCAGTAGTATTTACCGTCTTTTGCGGTTAAATCGCCAGCCCAGCAGGCTTTATAGCCTTTACCCAAGTAACTATCTTTGGGATCTATAATACATTCTTCTTTCCAATTGATTAAATCGCTAGAAGAATAAATGCCCCAATAAGGCATTGTGAATTTTTTTATTTCGGGGCCTTCATCTTTGCCTACTAGCATATACATTTTGCCATTGTAAATGCGCATAGCTGGGTCAGCCCATCCTTTTAAAATGGGATTTTGTGCATAGGTGTTTACAACTGCTATTGTTAAAAGCACTACTAGTAACTGAAAGGATTTTATCATTATTTTTATAATTTTTTAGTTCAAAATGGTGATATATAATTTACCCTGAAATGTTTGTCAATAGGTAACGAAATAAGAGCGATTTACTTAAAATAAACTATTGTATAATTATCTTAGAAACTGCCTTTAGCCCAATACCATTAACTACTACTGTATACTGACCACTTGCTAATCTATTTTGCAGCAATATTGGGTATGTGTATGAATTTGTGGTGGTATTAAGGTTGGTTTTATACACAACTTTACCATTAATATCATTTATGGTTATTGAAACTTGTGTACCAGAATAACCGCTTAATTGTAAGTACAAATTTCCAGTATTTGGGTTTGGGTAAAGTTTCGCACTAGCACTGCCCAATTGCCTAAAAGTACATGTTCTTGTACCTAATATTTGAGATTTCCCATCCTTGTCAAATTGTGTTAACCGATAAAAATTGATACCAACATTAGGGGCATAATCATACAATTCGTAACTATGCTGCAAACCGTTACTAGTATTGCTTTGTACAGTATTCATTAAACTGTAATTAATGCCATCACTAGAACGTTCTATTGTGTAGTAGGCATTATTTATTTCATTAGTCGTCATCCAATTTATACGATTACTAGTATTTGCTACAACTGCTGTAAAATTTATTAAATTTACAGGTAGTGTATAAAGTGTTTCCTTCGGTCCATCATAATCGTAGGTAAACCAGTCTACATCTACAAACCCTTTTTCTACCGCATTTTTGGTATAAAAGCC
>NZ_JBQWIE010000076.1:0-4273 GCF_056745525.1 Parasediminibacterium sp. HNIBRBA5674
CTTCCTCCTGAAAATAGCATTATTCCTGTTTGCTTTACAGCTAAAGAAAATTAACTAGCAACTTGAGTTAATTACTAAAACAGATGTGGGCTTAACAGATACTTGGGGGCTAGACCATGGTTGCTGGAGCGTTGTAAAACATTTATATCCTGCGGCAGATGTACCTGTTATACAAATGAGCCTTGATTATACCAAGCCGCCACAATACCACTACGAACTAGCAAAAGAACTAGCAGTATTGCGTAATAAAGGTGTGCTTATTATTGGCAGTGGCAATTTGGTACACAACTTACGCATGGTAGCTTGGGACCAATTAGCCACATCTGGTTTTGGTTACGATTGGGCAATTGAAGCAAGTACTAAAATGAAGCTATACATTACTGAAGGCACACACGATAAACTGATTAATTACAAAGCGCATGGCTGGGCTTTTGATTTGGCTATTCCTACACCAGACCATTATTTACCACTACTATACACGCTTGCTTTACAAGCACCAAATGAACAAGTGCAACTCTTTAATGATAAGGCTTTGGGCGGTTCGCTTACTATGACTTCGTTAAAAATAGGCAAGGCTTAGTGCCAATTTTATACTGTAGGCTTTTTCTTCAGCTTAGCACAGTCTAAAAAGTAAATCACTTTTACTGAGAAATTATTTAACTGGTCACTAGCTAGTGTTGATTTTAAATTTTTGAAATAATCTCTTTCTAGTGTTGGGTCAAAGTTTTGAATAGCATTTTTCCAGCCAATATTTATAAAACTACCAAGTGCAAACTGCCATGTGTACACCATGTCTACATTAAAAAAGTTGATATTGTAGTTGGCATTAGGATAATTAGCAGCCGTAACAACAATGCTACCATCATCTTGTAAGTTATAAAACTGATGGTAGTTTACACGGCTCCAATAATGGCGTGCTCGCAGGTTTAACCCCATCTTGTTATTGAAGTTATATTTAAACACCCACACATTTTCTACTGAGTAACGTGTACGGCTACCCATTATGGTGTTACCTGCATCTATAGTTGCAAAGCCAATATTGTTGTAACGTAACTGTATATTATTGTTAAGCGAAATGGTAAGTTTTTTATTAAATCGAAAGTTTTGATTTGGGCTTATATCTATACCGCTTGTACCAAACTTTGGTGTTGCGTAGTAAGCCAATTCTATACCTGCAGAATATTTTTTAGCATAGTTAGTGTTTATCCAAAAGTCCACTAAATGCTTTGCTGGTATTTTAAAAACGCGGCCTGCTACTCGTGGTTCGTAAAAGTCGTTTTGCGCAGCAGTGTATGAAACGTAAATGCCACCATCCCATAGGTTTTTAAATTGCCCGTTAATATTGCTATTAATTTCAAACATTTGATAGCTTGAAGGCAAGTAACGTCTTGAGTAATTAAGATTAAAGTTGAAATTCATTCTATTGTACCACTTGGTTGGTTTCAGCCATTTATAACCCATCCATAAGCCATAGTCTAAGAAGTTATTGTTAGTAGCATAGCCTAGGTCGTTTTGATCATATTTGTGGTCGGTAAGATTTTGATAAAAATTAAAGTTAAATCTACCACTAGGTTTTGCAAAACCCAAACTATGGCTATAACCTATTTGATTACCACCATCAGGCATTACGCCTATTAGCTGACTTACACCCACCTGACCAAAGAAGTTCCACTTGTTTTTCTTATCGTACAAATCCCAAATACCTGCTGTTACATTAGCATCATAATCTTTACCAGCGCGCAAGGTATTGGCATTAATAAGCGAGACACTTGAGTTGTTTTTCAATGTTTGGTCTAGTACAATAATGTTGTAATTGGTTAGTGGGCTTGTTTCTTCTGTACGAATTTTACCAGTATTATCTTCTATGGTAGCATGCTGTGCATTACTTACGGCATTAAGCACACCTATACCTAAGCCACTCGCTGTTCGGCCACTTATTTTAGTCGCATTAATGAGTTTTGGGGCAGATGGATTACTGATTATATGCTCATTACTAGCAAGGTTGCTTTGCACATCCCAATAGTGAAGCGGCTCGCCACCAATACGCCTGCTGTAAAATAGATTGCCTTTGCTAAATAACTCTGTGCCTTCGGTAAAAAAGGTGCGGTTTTCATTAAACTTTACTTCAAATGGCGATAGGTTAAGCACTTGGTTATCGCTTTGTACCTGACCAAAGTCTGGTATCAACGTCATGTCTAGGGTAAACGCTGCGCTTATGCCATACTTTACGTCCATACCACCGCTAATGGTTGTGCCCCAAGTTTTTGGATTTGTAGTACCATCATGATTGGCATAAGTAGCTAGGTAAGGTGATAGCGACAAACGTAGTGGCGGTTTAATGTTTTGAATATTGGTCCACAAGCCAGCTTGAGAAAATAACGTGCCACCCACATTAGGATTTACAGGATACCAAAAATATTGCTTACCACTCTTTTTACGATTACGTGTAATATTAATGCCCCAATCTTGTATTTTATTGCTAGAAAAACGGATAGCCGAGTAGGGGATACGCATCTCAAACGTCCAGCCGCCATCTACAATATTGGCCTTAGATTCATACACGCTATTCCAGCTACCATCTTCACCGTTGTTGGTATATTTGGCATCGTATTGCTCGCCCAAAGGTGTGATGTAATAGCCAAAGCCATTAATCTTGTCTTTATAGGTATCAAATAATACACCCACATAATCATTTACACCAATCATATCTCTACCCACTAGTTCTTTAGATATACTATCGGCAGAAGGCTCGTGGCAAAAACCACCTATGTAGATGGCATCATCATCGTACAATAAATAAATCTCGGTTTTGTTTTTGGGGTCTTCTACATTACCAAACGAGGGGCGCCACTCTACAAAGTTGGTAGCTACAGGCGCAGCTAACCAAGCGCTATCATTTAGTACACCATCTATTGTTAGCTTTTTATTAGTACGAACGGCAGGAATACGCTTGTTAGTGATTGCTGTGGTAGTAGTTTGCGCTTGCGCAAATGATAAACATAGTAGTGAGAAACAACTAGCCAAAAGACCTTTGCCCATAAGCTTAGAACGATAGTTTAAATGCATTGCAGTAGTATAATAGGTGTTGTGTAACAGTTTGTGTAAGCATTGAATGAGCCTTACCACTAAGAGTTACAACAGCGAAATAAATAATTACAATCTGAAAAGAATGTTAATGCGGATGAGTGGTCAAGTTATTGGCCACCACTTAAAGCAACTTGCTACATTTCCTCGTTAGACAGTAAATGTGGTTGATATCTTTTCCTGTTACTATTATAATGAATATACTGCATTTATTGGTATAGGTATAATTTGTTTACACAGCATTTGGTGTTACTGTTTATGGATGTGTGTTTTCGAGCCGTTTATTTCTGTCAAGTTATCAGACTTGCTTTTTGCTGCTGGTTTTCTTGTAGGCGCGGTAAAAATAGCACAGAGTACTGTTTACATTTTTCACACTAAGAGGGCATTAAGTTCTACCTTTTCAGGATTAGAATCAAATCACCATGCATTTCGAGTTGTCTTTTTTATTACACAACTCTTCTGCCATAGCCCAATGGTGTAACTCATAATTGAATTATGCAACTATTTTGTCAAATAGCTCTGATTTTTGAGCATCTTTAAAATTAGTAAGTTTGTCTTGACTTGCTTTGAAAATTACTGTTCAGAATGTGTACAGTTTAACCCATAAATAAGCTACCCTACAAATGGTTACTTTTCTATCTGTTTTTATGTGGCAAAATAAACTTAATTAACTCAAGTTGCTAGTTAATTTTCTTTAGCTGTAAAGCAAACAGGAATAATGCTATTTTCAGGGGGAAGCCTTTAATTGTTACTGCATGAATTGTTCTTAGGAACAATGCTTTGAGTTCACTAATGCTTGATTCTATTTGTTTTCTCATACTTAGTTTTATAAAGGCAGCCGATTGGCTGTCTTTTCTTTTTGAGTTTGCTTTACGCTGTATCTGTAGACTGATGAACTCTGTTTGCTTCATCAAGTCCTCCATTTCGTAATTGGTATAGGCACTGTCACCATAAACATTGCTTTCTGGTGGCAGGCTAAAGGGCATTTTTTCCAGCACCTTACTGTCGTGTTCGCAACCAGGTACAAAGCAGAACTCAACAGGGATACCGCTTTTAGTAGTCAGCAATTGAATCTTTACCCCATAGAAGTAACGCCTCATACTTGCTGTGTAACCACAGGTGTACGAAAGATAAATTAGCTCTTTGATACAATAAAATTAAATTTATCCGTTGCTTTAAGATGGAATTA
>NZ_JBQWIE010000077.1:0-2881 GCF_056745525.1 Parasediminibacterium sp. HNIBRBA5674
GAAAGCATAAAACTAGTGCCAAACTTATTGGCACAGCGCACCATGGGGCGTTATAAAAATGTAATGACTACCAAGTTCGATGTGAGTGGTATGGCTGCTGGTCAAGAAGCTGGTTTACATGTGTCGGCAGGTAGTAATTATGTCATTGGTGTTAAAAAAGATGTTGCTGGCAACAAGCAACTATTTTACAAGGCCGATACCAGTAGTATAGCTGCAATAATTGTTATAAAAGGTGAGGTACTTAATCAAAATGATGTGTGGCTGCAAGCAAGAATAGAAAATGGGCTAGCTACTTTTTTTTACAGTTTAGATGGAAAAAAGTATAGCCAAATGGGCAATCAAAGTCAATTATCTTTTTGGGGCTTTACACCAAATATGGTAGGCTTTTATACCAAAAATGCGGTAGAAAAAGGGTTTGTAGATGTAGACTGGTTTACCTACGATTATGATGGACCGAAAGGGAAATGATTTTTAGAAAAATTAATCTCATAAGCTTTCATAACACATCAGGATGGCTTCAAAGTAATCTGATAATACTTTTACAAAACAGGATTTTAATGATTGTTAACAATTCACAATTGCCAAAGTAGAAAAATGAATTTTGCAATATCTATTGGTTGTTATAGTCATATCTATATTGAAGTGAAAAGAGGAAAAATGTAATTATGCACCAAAAAACAGGTACCCACCCAGATCTATCGGAAGATTTTAATAAAGATGAAGAAAGGGTAAATTGGCACGACAAAACACTTTGGTTTATTAGAGAAAAAAGGGATAAAGCCGCTTGGCAAATTGACGAATGGGAGCAATTGCGAGAAGCCGCTTCGCAAATAAAAAATGCAGTACTATCTAATTTGCACGATTATTTAGTGCAATTTGAGGCAAATGCAACCGCAAACGGCATAACCGTACATTGGGCAAAAGATGCTAATGAACACAACACCATTGTTCAGAAAATTTTAGAGCAAGAACAGATAACGCGAATAGTAAAAAGCAAATCGATGCTAACCGAAGAATGCGATTTAAATACGCATCTTGCCAAGGTTGGTATAGAAGTTATTGATACAGACTTAGGCGAACGCATTGTGCAATTGGCAGAAGAAGCACCTAGCCACATAGTACTGCCATGTATTCACAAAAAGAAAGAAGAAATAGGTGAGTTGTTTCACCAGCACTTAGGCACCCCTAAGGGCAATGCAGATCCTGTATTTTTAACTGCGGCGGCAAGAGAACATTTGCGAGAAAAATTTATTACGCGTAAAGCTGCGATTACAGGCGTAAATTTTGCAGTAGCAGAAACGGGGGAATTTGTTGTTTGCACCAATGAAGGTAATGCTGATATGGGCGCACATTTAGCTGATGTACATATTGCCTGCATGGGTATTGAAAAAATTATTCCTCAAAGAGCACATTTAGGTGTGTTTTTACGATTACTTGCCAGAAGTGCCACTGGGCAGCCTATTACTACTTATTCAAGCCATTTTAGTAGGCCAAATAACGCTCAGCGAATGCATATTGTACTGGTTGACAATGGTAGAACCAAACAACTTGCAAAGCCAGATTTTAGAAACTCATTAAAATGTATTCGTTGTGGTGCTTGTATGAATACTTGCCCAGTTTATAGGCGTAGTGGTGGGCACAGTTATCATTATGCAATTACAGGGCCTATTGGGGCTATTCTTGCCCCTAATTTAGACATGAAGAAAAATGCAGACCTGCCTTTTGCGTCTACACTTTGTGGTAGTTGTAGTAATGTCTGCCCTGTTAAAATAGATATACATGATCAGTTGTATAAATGGCGCCAAGTAATTACAAAAGAGGGTTATGCAGGGAGTGCTAAGAGTGCTAGTATGAGAATGATGAACATGGTATTATCTAGCCCAAAAATTTTCAAATTTTCTGGAACGGTAGGCCGTTGGTTGATGCGAAATATCCCTTGGTTAGTAAGCAATAAATTAAACCCTTGGTATAAACAACGTGAAATGCCAGAACCACCGAAAGCGTCATTTTCTGAATGGTATAAAAAAAACGCAATGTAATTTTATGAGTAGTAGAGCCTCTATTTTAGCCGCTGTAGAAAAAGCGCAACCGCAACAGTTGCCACTGCCTGATATTGCAAAATTTAATAAGCACCAAACTGGTAATCCTGAAAAATTTATTGAGGTATTGCAGAAAATAGGTGGCGATGTTTTTAAAGTAGATAATATTTTAGAAGTAAAACAAATATTACAGAATTCCTTTACCGATGCTAAACGTATCATTACAAACTCTCCATTATTTGTAGATGTTGCAGAAATTATTGTTAATCAAGATGCCCACAGTTTACAGAATACAGATGTTGCCATTTTAGTCGGTCAGTTTGGTGTTGAAGAAAATAGCGCTGTATGGATTACTGATAAAAATATTGAAGTAAGAGTTATACCGTTTATTTGCCAACAATTAGTAATCATCATCTCTGCTACGAATATTGTTCAAAATATGCATCAGGCCTATGAAATCATTGGCAATGATAATTATGGTTTTGGCGTATTTATAGCCGGCCCATCTAAAACCGCCGATATTGAACAATCGCTTGTATTAGGGGCGCACGGACCAAAATCAATGACATTATTTCTTTTGCCATAAACCTTTTTCTTAGATAAAAAATTTAACGACTTGCCGAATGATAACAAATACAAAAAAATATATCGGATTAGTAATTTTAGCTACAACCATTGTAATTTATTGGGGTTGTAGTTCTAGTAAGCAAAATGTGTCTTCAAATGAATCATCAATAAGTCTTTCGAACGATGCTTTTGCAAATTCATTTGCGAACCCACAGGACACATTAAAACCTTGGGTTTATTGGTATTGGGTAAGTGATAATATTTCTAAAGAGGGC
>NZ_JBQWIE010000078.1:0-2442 GCF_056745525.1 Parasediminibacterium sp. HNIBRBA5674
AATTAAACGCACATTTTTCAACATTTCAGTACAGTTCAGGATGAACATCTAAATTAACAAATTCACTTTTGAAAAAATAAATTGCTTGTTTATGAAAAGAATCTTGACGCTATGGCTGCTTTTTGCAGCATTTTATGTTAATGCACAAACACCAAAAGCTTTTACCGCTGGCAACCTAGTGGTTGTAAGAGTGGGTGACGGCAGTACTACGATTGCTACTGCCAACTATCTGCCAGTATTTTTAGACGAATACACACCTTCAGGTACATTGGTGCAAACAATTCCCCTAGGTAATACTTCTGGTGCTAGATTGGTAGCTAATGGTATCAACCAAGATATTTCGCTTAGTTTATCTACTAACAAACAGTATTTGTCTTTACTAGGCTATGATTTAAGTACCCCTGCTACTACTACAACTAACACAACGGCTTCTACTCCTAAAGTTATAGCCCGTGTAGGTATAGATGCTAGTATAGATTATAGTACAAAAGTACCTGCCGCAGGTGATGGTGCTAGGCAAGTAGTAAGTGTAGATGGTACTGGTTTTTGGGCGGCTGGAAATACTGGCACTAAGTATATTCCTTTAGGCAATAGTGTTAGCACAGCCACACCAGTTATAACTGGTAACATAAATACTAAATCATTAGGCATTTTTAATAATCAATTGTACGGTTGCGGTTTTAATGGTAGTTCAACATTTCCTTCGCTATTTAGCATTGGTACAGGTTTACCTACTGTTGCAACGGCTACAACTACCTTGTTACCTGGCTTGCCTACAGGCTCTTCTACCACTAACAATGCGTTTCAGTTTTTTGATTTAGATAACTCTGGTACTATAACTGCTGGTGATGTATTGTATGTTCTTGATGGTTTAAACCTTAGAAAATATTCGTATACTGCTAGCACATCTTATATATCTGGTTTTAATGTTACAGCAGGTACAGGTACAGCCTACACAAGTGCACCAACAGTTGGTTTTACTGGTGGTACAGGGGCAGTAGGTGCCGCAGTAATATCTGCAAATAGGGTAAATATAGTTTATACAACTGTTTCTGGTTCAGGCTACACAAACGGAAGCGCTGTAACATTAACAGGTGGTGGTGGTACTGGTTCGTCAGCTACTCTTAGGGTAACTACTGGTGCAGCCTGGGCATACAATGGTGCTGTAGGTACAGGTGTTATACCTGCAATTACCGTTTCAGCTGGTGGTACAGGATACACAACTGCAACGGTAACTATTGCCGCACCAACAACTGCTGGTGGGGTTACCGCTACAGCTACAGCCACTGTAAGTGGTGGTGCAGTTACAGCAATTACTGTAACCAACGCAGGTAGTGGCTACACTGTGAACCCAACTATTACAATTACTGGCGATGGTACAGGTGCAATAGCAGCTACTACAGCAGCTAATGGGCTAGCCGTAGGCATGACAGGTTCTATAAATGCATCTGGCAAGGTGCAATTGTACATTACCACAGGTTCTGCTACTACAAATAATACTTTACAAAGTATAGTAGATGCTAATGGAGCTGGTTCTAACACTTCACCAACATATACAAATATAGTTACATCTGGAAGTAACTATGCTTTTAGAGGTATTGCTTTTGCGCCTTCAATAGCAACATGGGCAGGTGCCACTGATACAGATTGGAATACAGCAAGCAACTGGGTAGATAATACAGTACCAACAAATACAGATGCAATTAACATACCTACAGTAGCAAGTGGGTTTTATCCCATATTACCTGCATCATTAACTGCTGCAAGTATTACTGTACAAAGTGGGGCTAGCTTAACTACTAATGCAACTACAGCAGTTATTGGTAATATTACTGTAAATGCTGGAGGTACATTTACAATAAGCAATGCCACCACTGTTACTGGCGCCCTTGTAAATTATGGTACGGTAACTATTGGTGCTACTACAGGTATTACTGGTTCTTTTACAGCAAATGATGGTAGTACCACCAATATAAATCAAAACACGAGTGTAACTAGCAATGTAATTGTAACAACAACTGCAAGCGTAGTTATTGCTGCTAATATGGCATTAACCACACAAGGTAGTATAGGTGGCACTAGTACCGGATCTGGCACTGGTGCAGGTACTATTACTGGGGATGGTAAAGTAGTAATGAATAGTACTACCGTAAGGGCAATTGGCTGCTCATTTAATAATTTAGAATTGAATACACCGACAGTTGGCGGAAGCTATAACTTGGGTACATCAGCTACCGTAACTATTAACGGTTTTTTAAATTTAATTAATGGGCAAATAACAATGGGTGCTAATACCATAATATTAGCTAATAATGGGGTTTCTTCTGCAACATTTGGCCCTACGGCAACCATTGGTTCCGGCTCAGCTTGTACCACCCCAACTGGTGTTTCTTTTGTTTTTAATGGTAGACCTGTAACGTTTAAATCGGATGCAACAGGTAC
>NZ_JBQWIE010000079.1:0-2352 GCF_056745525.1 Parasediminibacterium sp. HNIBRBA5674
TGTGTGGTGGAAATCCTGAAAAACTAAATGAAGTTTTATTGTGTAACACCTCATAAATATCTTTCGTACACCTGTGGGTATAGCACCTACAACAGGTAATGGTGCTGGCGGGGGCGAATTCATTGAACTATTTAATAGAGGTAGTGGCAGTATAGATATAAGCTGTTACGTAATTATATTTACTGGTTCAAGCTCTGTACAAGCATGGACGATTAGTATTCCCTCAAATACAATCTTAACATGTGGTCAATATTATTTGATTGGCGGTGCTGGAAACGCACCTTCGCCAAATTCTACTTGGGTAAATACTACTGTGGGTGGAAACTCTTGGATTAATAACTATGCTGCTAATGGTATAACAACAATTACATCTGCAAATGGATTAAATATAAATGCTGCAAAGTGCAGTGGTAAAGGTAATTTGCCGCCAGGTAATCTTGCTGATGCGCAAGGTCAAGTTAGTTTATTGACACCAACAGGTACTTTAGTAGCCTCTGTTTCCTATAACTCAGGTAATTATACAAGTATTTATTCTGGGAGTTTTTCTAATCCTACTACTAACTGTATGGCGCTAAGTCCAATTCCTACAATTCCAAATTCTACATTTAATGTTAATAGTTCATTTTCTGGATCAAGTACTCAAGGGCTATATTTAGATTTAAACGGAAATTATCAAATTGAAACTACTTTAACACCAGGTAAATCTAATGCTCTAAATACTGCTGATGGTGCCACGCAGATATCTTCCAATTGTTGTATTAGCCCAACTGTTACAACACAACCGTCCACTACGGTACAAAACTTATGTTTAAATGTGCCATCAACTAGTTTAACACTTATTGCAACTGCTGGTACTGGTACAATTAGCGGTTATCAATGGTACAGTAATACAACTAATAGTAATGCTGGTGGTACATTAATAGTTGGTGCAAATTCTGCCAGTTATTCACCACCATCTAATGCGATTGGTACTAGGTATTATTATTGCATAGTAACTAATACTGGTGGATGCAACGTTACTAGTAATGCATCGGGTGCTGTAATTGTAACTGCGCTACCATCTGTACCTACCATTACCACTATAGATCCTACTTGTATAGCAAGTGGTAGTATTACTGTTACAAGCCCTACAGGTGTAGGTTTCACCTATAGTAAGGATGGTACTAATTTTCAAACAAACCCGGCTTTTACAACTGGCATTGCTGCTGGTAATTACACTGTTACTGTAAAAAATAGTAGTGGTTGTACCAATACAGCATCTGCTACTATCAATTCTGTACCATCTGCACCTGCAATACCAGTATTTATTGTTACACAGCCAACTTGTACGGTTGCCACAGGCAGCATAGCGGTAACAACGGTAAGTGGTATTACCTATAGTATAAATGGCACAAATTTTAGTGCGATACCTTCGTTCATTAGTTTAGTACCAGATACTTATACAATTACTGCAAAAAATGCGAGTGGTTGTATTACCACAACAACAGCAGTTGTGAATGCACAACCAACAACACCATCAGCGCCAACTTTAGCCGTAGTAGACAATTGTGGTAACTCTACCATTACAGCGAGTGGCGTTACAGGCACACTTGTATGGAGTGATGCTAGTACAGGTAACCCGAGAACAGTAACAACAGCCGCAAGCTATAACGCAACCCAAACATTAAATGGCTGTACTAGTGCGGCAAGTAATAGTGTAATAAGTGCACCTAAAACGATACCAGTGGCCCCAACTTTAGTCGTAGTAGATAATTGTAGTAATTCTACCATTACAGCGAGTGGCGTAACAGGTACACTTGTATGGAGCGATGCTGGTACAGGTAACCCGAGAACAGTAACAACAGCCGCAAGCTATACTGCAACCCAAACATTAAATGGCTGTACCAGTGTAGTAAGTAATAGCGTAACGAGTGCGCCAAAAACGATACCATCTGTCCCAACTTTGGCTGTGGTAGATAATTGTGGTAATTCAACCTTAACAGCAAGTGGCGTAACAGGCACACTTACTTGGAGCGATGCAGGCACAGGTAACCCAAGAACAATAACAACCGCAGCAAGCTATACGGTTACCCAAACAATAAATGGCTGTACTAGTGCGGTAAGTAATAGTGTAACGAGTGCGCCAAAAACGATACCAGTTGCGCCAACTTTAGCGGTAGTAGATAATTGTGGTAATTCAACCCTAACAGCAAGTGGTGTAACTGGCACACTTACTTGGAGCGATGCAGGCGCAGGTAACCCAAGAGCAGTAACAACCGCAGCAAGCTATACGGTAACCCAAACAATAAATGGCTGTACTAGTGCGGTAAGTAATAGTGTAACGAGTGCGCCAAAAACGATACCAGTTGCGCC
>NZ_JBQWIE010000007.1:0-127755 GCF_056745525.1 Parasediminibacterium sp. HNIBRBA5674
CATAAATGTTTTCTATCCAAAACGTTCGCCTTTACTTAATAAGTATGCAAAAAATAAATTTAGATGCGTTTGCCCTGCATTTCGCCCAAGGAATAATTGGTAAAGCAGATAAATCTGCTACCTTAGCGGCGAAAGAAATAATAGGCGTCCAAACTTAAAATTTCATTTCATTCCGCCGAAGCCTCATTCCATTAGCTTCGGTTTTTTATGTCTTCCATTTTTTAATCAACTTATCTATCACATCCATAGGCAGCCTAAAATTGGTTTGCTTTAAGCGTCCCAATAACAATATGCCCTTTGGCTTGCCCACAATAAAATGTTCCACCATTTGCTCTACCAACCAAATACTGCCATGCACTTCAATATTGTGGTGCTCGGCTTCCTTTTTCAACTTGCCATCACAGGTCAATAAAACGGATTTCAATTGCAACGATTTCCATAATATGGTTTTGTCGTTCAACGACCTGTTTTGCCACTTCGTTTTAAACTGGCTCACTTCCAGTTCTTCTTCGGCAGTAAAAGTTAAAATAGTCAACTTATTGCTACGTTCAAATAATTCAAATGTTTCCTTCTGTTCCGTTTGCAGTATTTCTTTGTACACAAAATCTGTCGTACACACATCCAAGTCCAATGCAAAAAATTCTGGTAGGGCTTCAATTTTGTACAAGTCAAAAAATACACTTACATCCGTCACAACTACTTTCATACCATCTGGTTCATTTGCTCACGAAGTTTCCACGAGGAAATACCTGCAAAATGTGCAGCTTCATTGATGGTTAATACTTCTTTTGCCAATGCCAGATATACAAGCCGTTCCATACGGGTAGGTTTTTCTCTACTTAAAAACCTGCCAGGTTCATTCAAATGAAGTTTACGTTGTCGGTAATTCCTATTGAACATCCGATACACATGGTCGTTGATAATACCCAATTGTTTTGCCCTGCTAAAAATGGCAGCTATCGAAATGCCCCATCGCTGTTTGATAATAACAAGTTCCCGTTCATAAAAATGAAACCTGTCCTTATATAATTCCTTTCTTGCCATGTCCTCTGGGTACAATACCGCACTTGCAAATGAATGGCAAAGTGTTTCTTCTTGCTTTTCTGTTAAAGTGTCCGAAAATTGTAGGGCATGGTGTGCCAGTTCATGCAACGCAGTGAAGCGTTTGCGTACCACATCCTCTTGTTCAGTTTTGCACTTTTTTAAAACAATTACGGGCTTGCCGCTAATGTCTGCCTTCATGCCATCAAAAGCATCAGGGGCATCTATTTCTATTACTTTATACCCTTTGTCTTCCAGCATTTCTACAACATCGGTAATAGGGTCATAGCCAAGTTCCCAATCTAGTCTCAATGCCTTAGCAGCCTGTTCTGCATCTTCTGGGGTACTAATGATATTGGGGTAATTGAAATATTTGTTTTTTTCCTGAAAATTTAAAATCTCTTCCAACTCAAAATAACGTTCAAAACCTTCTTTAGTCTTTTCTTCAACAGATACCTCTTCAGCTTTGGTAAGCTTAGATGAATATTTTCTATAACTCACATTGGTCAACTCTACCAAAACACTCGGTGTAGAATAAAAATAGTCAACAGTTACTGCTAATGCACCTGCTAGTGCAATAAGCAATTGGCTATCAGGTCGCATCACACCTTGCTCGTATTTGTTCAACGACTGCTTGGTTACAGCATTGCCCAGTTTGTCGGACAATCCTTGCAACGATAAACCAGCCATTTTACGTGCCGCTATCAGTCTATTTGAAAACACATTTTCCATTAGTTGTTTAGTTTTAAGAAATGCTTCTTGTTGACAAAAGTACAAAATATATTCGTATTGTCAACAAGTATAAAAATAATTCTTTCCACGATTTACAGCTACCAATAGTTGTAATAAAGCTAACAAGCTTATAGCTATTGTACTTCCGTTAAGATATTCTAGGTCTTTACCTATAGTAGAAATCAGTAAGGCACGCTGGTAATAAATAAAGATGATTTTAAAGGCTGAAAAAGTAGCTTGCAACTGCAAGAAATACTGCTTAATAAGTGTCCAATATGTATAAAGTAGAAAAAGCATTTTCCCGATACTGATATTTTTTTTAATCATACAGCGGTTGTACGTGCAGTATAACAATTTGATCTACCAGCAAAAGAGATGTATTTGTGTATAATCACAGATTACATATATATGGGTGCGATTAATAGAGTCCATTAACCTGCAAAAAAACTTAATGAAAAATCCATCAAACACTGTTGATACGAAGTAAGAAACGACAGAACCAATATGACAGAAATTATTAGGAATATACAAACTTAACTTGACGCTAATAGCCAAAGGCGTAGAAATATTAAAGCAGATATCCAAGCCTGTAAACCCCGTCCTCATCATTCCAATCCATCATTATTTTCTAAAAGCCCAAAAAATACTTTTGGCTTTTTTTATGTTTTTTCTCATTGATTATCAATAGGGTACAACGGGTACAATCAAGCGTACAACAAATGTTGGACTTGATAACGGTCTTTCTGCGACCGTTCCTTTGTACAGAAATCAAGCTATCAAAGTCATCGGGAAAATGACCGTGATGTATCACTTAAAATAAAAAACAAAACCACATGTTTACAAACATCTCTTGGACGACCTACTTAACTTTTGTAGCCCTCTTTTTATCTGCATGGTACATTATTATTTGTCTTCGGTTCTACTCAAGCGACATCCTCAATTTTATTTCCAGCAAAGCGAAAGCCCAAAAAAGAGATAGTGACAATGGCCTACAACCAACTCAATATGCAGGAACAAAAACAGCAGCCTTAGAAGAAAATAACAATAATACAGCTTCTTTAAACGAAGCACAAACAGACAATCTTTTTGAGGATGTAGAAACGTACCCATTGTTCCGTCCCTTCGTGATAGGCTTTGCGGTAATGATATTTCCATCGGTACTGGGGCTAATCAATGGCATCATGAAACCAACCGTAACGACCACTGCTGAAATGGTCAAGGATTCCGACAAGGCCATTACAGAACTGCTCAAACAAAAAGAAGCAGCTATCAAGAAGACAGATACATGGCAGATGTATGTGGGCGAATCCGGTAGTGGTGATAGGGATAAATGGTACAAGTACACCCACCCCGATGACCCTACTGGAAGCAATGAGGGTATGTTTGAAAGTGTGGGCAACGACATCAAGTTCGCCATGTCAAAAGCCTCTTACAACTTCCGTAATTCTGTCAAGGAATGGATGAGCGAAGTATTGAGGGTACTTTATGAAGCAGCGGCACTCTGCATCAATACACTGCGGACATTCAATTTGATTGTGCTTGCCATATTGGGACCATTGGTATTCGGGATAGCTGTGTTCGATGGTTTCCAGCACACGTTAACGGTATGGATGGCACGTTATATCAACTACTTCCTCTGGTTGCCCGTTGCCAATATTTTCGGTTCCATTATTGGTAAAATACAGGAGAAGATGCTGCAACTCGATATTGGTCAGGTACAGTCTTCTGGTGATACTTTTTTCAGTTCAACGGATGTCGCCTATCTCGTCTTCATGATTATTGGTATCGTTGGGTATTTCACAGTGCCATCAGTCGCCAACTACATTGTCAATGCAGGTGGGGGCAGTGCCATGGTACAGAAAGTGACCAGCCTTTTCAGCAATACTTCAATGGGTGCTATCAATACCATGTCTTCCGGTGCTGGCATGGCCGTGGATGCAATGGGCAGTTCAGCAGGAAGGATGAGCAGTAGCATGGGCAGCTACGGTGCAAATTCTGGGTATTTCAATGAAGGGAATCCTTCAGGAAAATCTGGGTACATGCAGGACAAGCTATCGGGCAAATCTTGAACCCTTCAATTATCTACTAACAATACAAAAACATAACCCATGTTCAAAAAAATGCAAAATATAGATACCTCATTCAGGCATATACGCATATTCACGCTTGTTGTGGTAATCGCATGTGCAATCATCAGTTGCTTTGCAATATTCAAGAGTTTTAGGCTGGTATATGAGATGCAAAGCAAGGTTTATATACTGGCCAACGGCAAAGCATTGGAAGCTTACGCATCTGACCGTAAGGATAATATCCCTGTAGAGGCAAAAGACCATATCAAAAACTTCCACCAGTATTTCTTCACGCTTGACCCCGATGAAAAAGTGATACAGGCAAATATTACCAAGGCACTATATCTCGCAGATGGCTCGGCAAAACGTGAATATGATAACCTTAAAGAACAAGGTTACTATGCCAATGTGATAGCTGGCAATATCAGCCAAGAAATCAAAGTGGACAGCACCAGTCTGAACATTGATTCATACCCGTTCTATTTCCGCTGCTATGCTACCCAACATATCATCCGCACTACCAGCACGGTTACACGCAGCCTTATTACAGAAGGATACTTACGCAATGTTGGCCGTTCGGACAACAACCCCCACGGTTTCTTGATTGAACGCTGGACGACCATTGACAACAAAGATTTAAAAACCGAAAACCGATAAGTCATGTTTTCCATCTTCAGAAATAAAAAGAAACAAGAACCTGTCGGGGACAATGTCGCCCAGGGTAGGATAGCAAAGAATATTGTTGCATGGTGCATCCATTGGCAACAACGTTGGGCAAACTTTATGCAGAAGCAAACGGAACGTTTATCGGGCAATGGCAAGATGGTCATGTTGGTATTTTTCTGCCTTGTTACAGGTAGCCTCAGCATCTACCTGTTTGCCAGTAACCTGATAGGCAAGCCTTCAACAGCCATCCCTGTAACACGAATCAAAACCGCTTTGTCTTCAGGAAAATCTGGCGATGAAAACACAAAGTCCTCAGTAAGTATCACCAAGCATGAATACCAACGAATAAAAAGTTTTAGGGACTATATGGACAGCCTTGCGAGAAGCCCTTCTGGTAAATTGATTTATCAGGATATTATAGCACAACGTCCGGGGTTGATGGACAGTGTTGCACTCGTTGAAAAAATCTATCAGTTACAATCAAGAAAACAGTAGGGCAATGAAGGATTATGTGAACAGGGTAATTGAGGGGGACTGCCTTAAAATATTGAAGGACATTCCAAGCAAGAGTATCCGTATGGTACTTGCCGACCTGCCCTATGGCACTACTGCAAACCCGTGGGACAAGCCAATAGACCTAGAGAGATTATGGCAAGAATACGAAAGGGTAACAGTGGACAATGGTGTGTTTGCATTGACCTCGCAAGGGCTTTTTACTGCCAGTTTAATCATGAGCAACCCACAAATATTCAAGTACAAAATTGTATGGATAAAATCGGTCGCCACTAATTACCTGAACGCAAAAAAGCAACCATTGAGGCGGCATGAGGACATCTGCATTTTCTACAGGAAACAGCCAGTTTATAACCCCCAAATGTCCAATGGGAAAGCCTATACGGCAAGAAGGCATAGCAAGCCCAACAATAGTTATGGCATCCATGCTTCCACCACAAGCAGGAGCAATGGTTTGAGGTACCCAAATGATGTGGTATGCCATGAAGAAGACCATCTATACAGCAATACGGCAGTATCGGAAGGCAGGGTTTATCACCCAAATCAGAAACCTGTGTCGTTGGGGCGTTACCTCATCAGAACCTACTCAAATGAAGGGGATATTATACTTGACAATGCTTGTGGCAGTAGTAGTTTCCTTGTTGCTGCTGTACTTGAAAAAAGGCGTTTTATAGGGATAGAGAAAAACGAGTACGCATCACAGTTCAATGAACCAGTAGATTATATCAACATCTGCAACGAACGATTAAAAGAAGCATCCGCATGTAACCATGTAGCCAATGCTTTGCAACTAAATTTCAAACAATAAAAAATAAAATCATGGAACAGAAAACACATTCACAGAAATTCCTGCGGCAGCGTAAATTCTTGTTGATACTGCCGCTTTTGGTACTGCCCTTTATGACCCTTATGTTCTGGTCATTGGGTGGTGGAAAAACAGATAACGCCTCGGCACAGGATATTAAAAAAGGGTTCAACATGCAATTGCCAGGTGCCAACCTCAAGGATGACAAACCATTGGACAAACTCAGCTATTATGAGAAAGCTGCATCGGATTCGCTCAAGCTACAGCAGCTATTGAAAAACGACCCCAACTATCGTACAAAGCTTGATACGAATATGGTTTTGGATGAATTGGATACTTCGATATTCAGGGGCAATTATGGTATAACAAAAAGGAACAGTCACATCAACACTGGTATTGGCAAGACAGACCCTAACGAAGCTAAAGTGTACCGTAAATTGGCAGAATTGAATAATGCCCTCAATAAATCGACTAGCCAGTCAACAAGTACCGAGAGCAACATTGCAGCCCCTTATCGTACAAGCAATAACAATGTGAACAGCAGTGATGTTGACAGGTTGGAACAAATGATGGTTGCCATGAACCAGAAGGATGGTACAGACCCTGAAATGCAGCAACTGGGTGGTATGCTTGAAAAGATACTGGACATCCAGCACCCTGACCGTGTACAGGAACGCATCAAACAAAACTCTGAATCCAATAAAGGCCAAGTTTTTCCTGTTGCGGTAAACCCACACAATGATGCTGTTTCCCTATTGGACAACCAGACCGTTATCCAGCCACTATCAGACACGAACAATCATGGTAGTGTACGGCAGAACGGCTTCTATTCATTGGATAATATGATGGATGCAAGCAACAACCAAAATGCCATTGAAGCAGTCATCCATGAAACACAAACCCTGGTAAACGGTTCTACTGTCAAGCTGCGGCTTGTGAACGACATCTACATTAATGGTGTGCTGGTACCCAAGAACAATTTTGTTTACGGCACGGCACAGCTCAATGGGGAAAGGCTGGGCATCAAGGTTAATAGTATCCGTTATAGCAATTCACTTTTCCCGGTTCAGCTTCAGGTATATGACCTTGACGGTATGGATGGCATTTATATACCCGGTGCCATTTCCCGTGATGTGGCCAAGGAATCGGCCGACCGTTCATTGCAGGGCATCGGCTACACTTCTTTGGATCCATCCATAGGTGCACAAGCCGCTAGTGCTGGTATCGAAGCCGCCAAAACGCTGTTCAGCAAAAAAGTAAAACTCATCAAAGTATCCGTAAAAGCAGGTTACAAAGTATTGCTGCAAGATGAAAAGCAAAATCAGAAAAATTAAACCATAAACAATCTCAAACAAAAATCAATCATTTTAAAAATTCCCAAGTATGAAAAAGATATGTGCAGTAATGATAACAGGGATCATCATTTTACTAATGAACATTCAGGCATCCGCACAAACAGAAATGCCTATAACTAAAGATTCGGTGATTGCACCCTACACAATAGCGGTGACCTATTACAAAACAACCAATCTTGTTTTTCCCTATGCCATCAAAAGCGTGGACAGGGGCAGCAAGGACATCCTTGCACAAAAAGCAAAGGGTGTTGAAAATGTGCTTCAGGTAAAGGCTGCCCTTGACAGTTTTGCTGAGACAAACCTTACTGTGATAACTACCGATGGCAATCTTTACTCGTTTAATGTTGGCTACAGCGATACGCCCATGCACCTGACTATTGTTTTCCAGAAACAGGGCACTACGAAAATAGAATTCAGCGAACAGAAAGACCATACAAAGGAACTGTACGACCTGTCAAAAAAAGTCATGGAAAAAAAGAAAACATTCCTGCACCGAAAAGACAAACATGGTGAAATGAAGCTAAAATTGGTTAGCCTCTACATAGCCAATGACGTTTTCTATTTCAAGTTCTTTATCAACAATAAGTCGAATGTCAGTTATGATATGGATGCCATAAGGTTTGCAGTAAAGGACAAGCAAAAAGCAAAACGTACAGCCTCGCAGGAAACAGAACTGCAGCCCCTGTATTATTATGGCGAAACAGAAACCGTACCCGGAAAGCATCAGCAATATTTTGTTGTTGCTGTTCCAAAACTCACCCTTCCCGATAACAAATACCTTGATGTACATATCATCGAAAAGGGCGGTGGCAGAGACCTGCAACTTAAACTCAAGAACAGGCATATTATGAAGGCAAAACCAATTATATGACAGATGGCCATGCAATAGCAGATGAAGTGCTCGACCTCGTGAACATTGCACTATCGAAGGACGAACATTGGATGGCGTACAACCGTTCACTGTACTTTATAGACAAAACGGATGTGTATTTTTTCAAACAGCGAAGCGATGCTGATGGGTTTGTAAAGAACAACATCAGTGACAGCGACAATTTTCAGGTATTGCATTTCAATGGCATAGAAGATGTCCTAAAACAAGTGCCCTATGGCAAAGCACTGGCAGCAGAAACGGAACAGTACCAATTGACCCAAAAGGATGCTGATGCTAATCCACTCTTCAACAAGGAAGGGAATGCATTCACGGATGCATTGATAGACCATATCGAACAGCAACAAACAAATATTTTATCATTATCAAATCAAAAAATCATGAACCAGAAAAATTTTGACTTCCTGAAAGATCAGGTAAAGTACACAGGCTTTGGTGAAGGTCTTGAAAATGAGCTAAAGACAAAAATCGAAAAACAGTCACCAGATTTTCAGATTGCCCATAAAGCAAAATTTGGCAACGATGATGTATCGGCTGTCCTGCACTTTAAAAAATCGGCAGAGACGGATATGTATTTCTTTAACCGTTACGATGTTTCATTGAAGCCCGAACAATCTAAGGAAGATATGTCGCAGGCCTTCTATATCAACAAGGGCAGTAACATTACATTGAAAGAGGCCTATAACCTTATGAATGGCAGGGCAGTAAACAAAGACCTCACGAACAAGGAAGACCAGGTTTATAATGCTTGGGTGCAGCTTGATTTTAAACAGACAGATGCAAATGCGAACTACAAGTTCAAACAGTTCCATGAGAACTACGGGTACGACATCAATGCAGCACTTAATAAACATCCCATTAAGGAACTGGACACCGAGCAGGATAAAACAAGGCTGATAGAATCACTACAAAAAGGCAACCGCCAATCCGTAACATTTATGCAGAACGGTAGCGAGCAAAAGCAGTTCATTGAAGCCAACCCACAGTTCAAGACCATCAATATCTATGACAGCAATATGCAACGCATCGGCAATAAACAAGGGCAATATGAAAAACAGGGAAATGGTGAAAGGCAATCATCAAAGCAAAATGCCAAAGAGAAACAAAGTGGTTCGGATGATAGCGATGCTGCACCAAAGGCTTCGAACAAAAGAAAAAACAAGCAAACCATCAGCTAAAGGAAATAAACAGGATTAATCATCTTTAATGGAACAGTTACAACCACTTTCGGACTTTTTTAATGCTATTGAGAGTGACCCTCGCATTAGCATTACCCATATTGGTTTGTATGCTGCCCTACTGCAATATTGGAAAGAGCATCAGTACCAGAACCCAGTTAATGCTTTCAGTCATGAAATCATGCTTATTGCAAAAATATCAGCAGCTACGACTTACCACAAATGTGTGAAAGACTTGAGCGATTATGGTTATATCAAGTATGTGCCTTCCTTCAAAAAGAACCAAGGTAGCAAGGTTTATTTATTGGTAGCTGAATTATAATTATTAGTAAAAAAGTAAAAAGTGTCGTTATGGGATGGGAAGATAAAAATGGAAAGACCGCTGCCCCCATGTTGTTCCCGTATGAGCCTGACATTTTTTTGGAACAGATTAGGCAGGTCATCCGTGAAGAAATGTGCATCATGGAGAAAGAAAAGAAAGATGCAACTGCTGCATTGCCTTCCGAGTTTACCTATAAGCCATTGTACCGTTCCAAAGAAGTTTGTAGCATATTCCATATTTCCAAACCGACACTTTATGACTGGATTAAGAAAGGGAAACTGAAACCGTTAAAAGTAAGTTCAAGAGTGTATTTCTTGCTGAAAGATATTCAGGAACTATTGCAGCGGCAGCAATAATAGTAAGGGTTGTGGGCGTTAAAGAGGTTGCTAAAATTATTGGCAACCTCTTTTTTTATGGCAAAAAATTTAGTACCTTTGAAGAAGCTCTTTACAATAATGTTGCATCATGTATTTGTCGGTTAAAATGAGGTTTGTGCAAATTTTGTGCAAATTCCAGAAAAATAAAAAAGCAGCTATGATTTTTACGTCATAACTGCTTGATTTTCAACGTGGGCCCACCTGGGCATGATCCAGGGACCCCCTGATTATGAGTCAGGTGCTCTAACCAACTGAGCTATAGGCCCTAAAGTTGAGTGGTTAATCTCGACTTAAATGATATGTAAGAACTATTAACTTTTCTTTTGAGGCGGCAAAAATAAAGATTTGAAAATATTATCCAATTCTATTTTTAAGTTTTGGCTATTATTTTTGCAAAATGCAGCAAATTAAAAATATCATATTCGATTTAGGGGGTATTTTCCTAGAAATTCATTATCAAAAAACGAAAGACGCATTTACTAAGCTAGGTATTGAAGATTTTGATGCCTTATTTACGCAGCACCATGCTAACCATTTGTTTGAAGATTTAGAAACGGGTAAAATATCAGAGCTAGAATTCTACGAACGTTTTAGGCAAGATGGCAAAGTAAATTTTACTGACGCTGAAATAAAAGAAGCTTGGAACGCTATGTTGGGTAATTTTCCGCTAGAGCGTTTAGAATGGTTGAAAGCAATAAAAGATAAATACAATATTTTATTATTTTCTAATACCAACCAGATTCATTACGATGCTTTTATGGCAATCTATGAAGAAAATACTGGTAAAGCCGATTTTAATGACCATTTTATAAAAGCTTACTATTCGCAGTATTTAGGGTTGCGGAAGCCTTATGCTAATTCGTTTTTAGCTATTTTAGAAGAACAGAATCTATTGGCGGAAGAAACATTATTTATTGACGATACCATCAAAAATATTGAAGCAGCAGATGCACTAGGCATAAAAACCATACATCTCGTTGCGCCAAAAACGGTTTTAGATTTAGAGTTGTAGTTGTACTTGATTACTTGAGCCTTGTATCTTGAATACTAGTTTATTTCACTTCTTCAAAGTCAATATACTCATCATTGGTATTAGTAGTGGTAGATTTTTTCGGCGCTTCTGGCTGTGGCTGCTGAGCTGTAGTATGTTGCTGAAAACTTTGTTGTTCTTGCATTTGCTGTACTGTTTCTTTCATTTTAGAAACTGTACGGCTTACAGGAATTACCAATTCAAATACGAAACGGTATAAGCAATATATTAAAAAGCACCAAAAAATTAACTTTATCATAATGCTGCAAAGGTAATATGCTATCCCATTTCGCAGGGCATTTTCACAAATGCTTCACGTTATTGGCACCAATCAGTAGATTATGTTTAAATATTTACAGTATAATTTGGCACTTATAGCCTCAAGTCATTACATTTGCACCGAAAGAACGAATAACAGAAGGGAACGAGGTCGTTCCCTTCTTCTTTTTAACTATGGCAGCAGCAGAGCAAATACAAGTATTAGAATCATTTATTAACGGTGTTATTGCTAACGACCCAGAGATTTTTTTGGTGTCGCTAAAAATAAAACCCACTAATAACATTAAGGTGTTTTTAGACGCAGATACTGGCTTACCGATAGATAGATGTGTAAAAATAAACAGGCAATTATACAAGTTTATAGAAGAAGCAGGCATGTATCCTGAGGGCGATTTTAGCCTAGAAGTATCTAGCCCTGGTATTACCGAGCCTTTAAAAATGCACCGTCAATACCAAAAAAATATTGGTAGGGGTGTAGAAGTTGTATTAAATGATGCAACGGTAAGAGAGGGTGTTTTGCTTGATGTTGCAGAAGATGCTATTACCATAGAAACGAGCGAAGGCAAAGGCAAAAAACTAGTAGTAGCACAAGTAGAAATACTTTTTGAAAATATAAAATCAACAATAGTACAAATTAAATTTTAAAAGCGATTCTACGATGTAATAATTGTACATCATACATCGCACATTGTAAATATAACAGTATGGCAAGTATCAATTTAGTAGATGCCTTTCAGGATTTTAAAGAAGCAGAAAACCTTGACAGACCTACGCTGATGAAGGTAGTAGAAGATGTTTTTAAAACCTTGTTGCGTAAAAAATATGGTAGCGACGATAATTTTGACGTTATCGTAAACTCAGAAAAAGGTGACCTTGAAATTATTCGTAGAAGAATGATTGTAGAAGATGGTGAGGTGATAGATCCCTTGGCTGAGGTAGCTTATACGCAAGCTATTAAAATTGAGCCTGACTTTGAAGTGGGTGAAGAATTGTACGAAGAGATGGATATGCTAGACTTTGGCAGAAGAGCTATTTTGGCTGCCAAACAAACTTTAGCTAGCCGTATTGGTGATTTAAAGAAAACAGAATTAATTAAAAAATACAACGAACGTGTAGGCGAAATTATTTCTGCTGAGGTTTATCAGGTTTGGAAAAAAGAGGTGTTGTTACTAGATGAAGAAGGCAACGAATTGATATTACCAAAATCTGAACAAATACCACAAGACTACTTTAAAAAAGGTGAAAATGCACGTGCAGTAATTGAGCGTGTAGACTTGAAAAACAATAATCCTGTTATCATTTTATCTAGAACAAGCCCTTTGTTTTTAGCCAAGTTGCTAGAAATAGAAGTTCCTGAAATTATGGATGGCTTAATTTCTATTAAGAAAATAGTACGTGACCCAGGTGAAAGAGCAAAAGTTGCTGTAGAAAGCTACGATGATCGTATTGACCCTGTAGGTGCTTGCGTAGGTATGAAAGGTAGCCGTATTCATGGTATTGTACGTGAATTGAAAAACGAAAACATTGATATCATTAACTATACCACCAATAATCAGTTGTTAATTCAGCGTTCATTAACGCCTGCAAAAATTAGCTACATGAAGATTGATGAGGACAAAAAACAAGTAGATGCTTACTTAGAGCAAGACCAAGTATCGCTTGCTATTGGTCGTCGTGGTGTAAATATTAAACTAGCTTGTGAGTTGACTGGTTACGAGATTGATGTGTTTAGAAAAGATGAAGAAGTAAGCAACGAGTTTGATATTGACTTAGATGAATTTAGCGATGAAATTGAAATGTGGATTATTGATGAGTTTAAACGTGTAGGTTGCGATACTGCTAAGAGCGTATTGAGCTTAACTGCAGAAGAACTTGAACGTAGAACAGACCTTGAAAAAGAAACTATAAACGACGTATTACGAATTCTGAAAGAGGAATTTGAAAGAGAAGAAGAAGGTGCTTAATTTGTGGTGTAATTGATAGTAAGAAGGTTACTTTAAGTGTAATTTAGAATTAACTATCAGAGTAGCACAATAAAGAACAAAACGTACAAGTGTGCGACGCAACAAAAGCAACATAAAAGTGCTAAAGTTGGTCTCATAAAAATATAAAATAGTTTTAAGAGAGTATGTAACTTAAAACTTAAGACAAATTAAAAACACTGAATGTCAGAACTGAAATTACCAAGGTTATTAGCCGCAGCTAAAGAGTTTAACGTGGGTCAAGATACCCTTGTAGATGCTTTGGCAAAACGTGGCTTTAACAAGGATGGCCTTACTGCTACAACTAAGCTTACTGAAGACATGTATCGTGCTTTACAAGCTGAGTTTCAAAGCGATAAGCAAGCTAAAAACAAAGCTGATCAGGTAGAAATACCTAAGGGCCAACAAAGTGAACGTAAAAGAAGAGATGAGGAAGAAATCTCTTTTAGAAAAGATGCTGTAAAACCAGCACCTGCAGTGGTTACGCCTAAAGAAGAACCAGTAGCTACACCAGTTGTAGCACCTGCACCGCCACCACCAGTAGTAGAAGTGGCTCCGCCACCAGTAGTAGTGGAAGCACCAAAAGTAGAGGTAGCACCACCACCAGTGGCTGTAATAGCACCTGTTGTAGAAACAAAAGTTACTGAACCTGAGGATACTAACGAAATTGTTAGAATTGAGGCGCCAGAATTAGAGGGTCCGAAAATACTTGGTACGGTAGATTTATCTGCTATAGACAATTCTACTAGACCAAAAAAAGGTGTAAAAAAGAAAGAAGAACCAGTTAGTGCACCAGTACCAACTGTTGAAAAAGTAGCACCAAAGGTTGCACCTGTGGTGGAAGCATCAAAACCAATAGCTGAGCCTGTACCAGTTGTAAAAGCACCTGTACAAGAAGTGATTGTAGCACCAGTTGCGCCTGTTGTTGTTGAAGACAGTGCACCTGTAATTGAAAATATTGAAGTTGAGAAACTAACTGGCCCTAAAATTTTAGGAAAAATTGAATTGCCAGTAGATAGCGATACTAGACCAAAACCATTAAGCGCTGAAGAACGCAAAATTCGCAAACGCATACCTGTAGATAACAGACGCGTAGGCGGTGCGCAGCCATATGGTGGTCAGCAAGGCGGAGGTGGAAATTTCCAAAATCGTGGCCCGCAACAAGGTGGTGGCTTTAATAGAGGTGGGCAAGGTCAGGCACCAGCACCTCAAGCACCAGGTACTGGCAATAGTAGACCAATTGTACCTGCTAATAACCGTAATGGTGGTGCAGGTGGTGGTGGATTTAATCGTGGCCCTCAAGGCGGTGGCGGCTTTAACCGTGGTCCTCAGGGTGGTGGCGGTAACAGACCAACTGGTGGTAACAATCGTCCAATTACTCGTAGAGATGATAAGGAAATAGACGCAAAAGAAATTCAAGATAAAATTAAGGAAACACAAGCCAAACTAAGTGGTGGCGGTGGTAGAGGTAAGAGCTTGAAAGCTAAATATCGCCGTGCAAAACGCGAAGAAGCTGCTGATGCGCAAAACGAAATGGGTGGTGATGACAATAAGCTACAAGTAACAGAATTTGTTACTGTAAGTGAATTAGCCAACCTAATGGATGTAAGCTTTGCAGATGTTATTGGAAAATGTATGGGCTTAGGTATTATGGTTAGTATTAACCAACGCCTCGATGCAGAAGTAATTGAATTAGTAGCAAGCGAGTTTGACTTTGAAGTAGAATTTATAGGTGTTGATGATATAGATGAGGATGATGACAATGAAGAAGATGCACTAGAAGATAACGAAAGTCGTCCACCAATTGTAACGATCATGGGTCACGTTGACCATGGTAAAACCTCATTGCTAGATTATATTCGTAATGCGAATGTGGTTGCAGGTGAGGCTGGTGGTATCACACAACACATTGGTGCCTACGAGGTTACATTACCAAATGGTAAGGCGATTACTTTCTTAGATACACCTGGTCACGAAGCGTTTACAGCGATGCGTGCAAGAGGTGCTAAGGTTACCGATATTTCTGTAATTGTGGTTGCTGCTGATGATGCTGTGATGCCACAAACTAAAGAGGCTATCAGTCACTCGCAAGCAGCCAGTGTACCAATGATTTTTGCGGTAAATAAGATTGATAGAGATGGCGCAAACCCTCAAAAAATATACGAGCAATTAGCTGGTATGAATATCTTGGTAGAAAGTTGGGGTGGTAAATTCCAAAGCCAAGAATTATCGGCTAAGCAAGGTTTAAATGTTGATTTATTGCTAGAAAAAATATTACTAGAAGCCGAATTGTTAGACGTAAAAGCTAACTCTGCAAAAGAAGCTACCGGTTCTATTATCGAGGCATCTTTAGATAAAGGTCGTGGTTATGTAGCCACAATACTTGTACAAAATGGTACTTTACGTCAGGGCGACTTGATGGTTTCTGGTCAGCACTACGGTCGTGTAAAAGCGATGTTTAATGAGCGTAACCAACGTATTACCATTGCGCCACCATCTACACCAGTAGTAATATTAGGTTTAAATGGTGCACCACAAGCTGGTGAAAAATTCAAAGTATATCAAGAAGAATCTGAAGCAAAAGAAGTAGCTACTAAACGTGCGCAAATTTCTCGTGAACAAGGTTTACGTGCTAGAAAACACATTACTTTAGATGAAATCGGTCGTCGTTTGGCACTTGGTAACTTTAAAGAATTGAATATCATTATTAAAGGTGATGTGGATGGTTCAGTAGAGGCATTAAGTGACTCATTACAAAAACTATCTAATCAAGAAATTGCCATTCGTGTTGTACACAAGGCGGTTGGTCAAATTTCAGAAAGCGATATTTTATTAGCTGCGGCCTCAGATGCTATTATTGTAGGCTTTAACGTGCGTCCTTCATCTCAAGCTAATAAACTAGCTGAAAACGAAGGTGTACAGGTGAAATTATACTCTATCATTTACACTGCTATTGACGAAATTAGAAGTGCGATGGAAGGTATGTTGGAACCAAAAGTTGAAGAGAAAGAAGTTGCGACAGTGGAAATACGTGAGGTGTATAAATTTGACAAAGCAACCGTTGCAGGTTGTTATGTTCAAGAAGGTAAAATTAAACGTGACCACAAGATTCGTGTATTTAGAGACGGTATTTTGGTGTACCCAAGACATGAAGGCGGTTTCGCTGAATTGGGCAGCTTAAAACGCTTTAAAGACGACATGAAGGAAGTAAACAATGGTTATGAGTGTGGTTTAACTGTAAAAGGTTTTGCCGACTTAAACGTAAACGATACTATTGTAGCTTACGAAGAAGAAGAAGTAAAACGTACTTTGTAAATAGTACTTAGTTACAGATATTTTTTAGAAAAGGGTTGCTAGTATAGCAGCCCTTTTTTATTGCTTATAAAGCATCAAGAAATAAAATTCACCTACACCAAAAACCATTCTTACTGCTTAACAAAAGGTTAACCATTGCAATTCCAACCTAAAGTAGAAAATAAGTGCTGTATTATCTCTACATACTGGGTGTTTTTATCCGTTTTTAGGCAAAAAATAATGTTACAACACGGTTAGCAAATATTTAACAGCCGTTAGTCCATATCTTCCTGTGTAGGCTTGTTACGTTTTTAGTTTTGGTGCGTTAAAGATCAAAATTAAAAACAACAAACCTCAATTATTATGAAAAAAGTAACAGCCTTAATGGCAATCTTCATGGCCTTAGCAATTGCATCATTTGCAGAACCAAACGAAAAAGTTTTAAAAGCATTTGGCAACGCTTTTCCAAACATTGCGAAAGTAGAATGGGGCGGCACAAATGAGCAACCTACAGCCTATTTTAAAATGAACAACATTCAAACAAGAGTAAGCTTTGATAAGGATGGCAATTTTCTTCGTTCGATGCGTTACTACACAGAAAAAGAATTACCAACTAGCATTTTATTTGCCTTGCAAAGGAAACATGCAGATAAAAAAGTTACTGGCGTAACAGAAACATCCGATGCTGAAGGTAATACCACTTACTACATTAAAATGCAGGATGATAAAAATTGGTGGACATTGAAAACTACCAACGGTGCCAGCTTTGAAGTGTATGAGAAATATAAAGTACAATCTGTCTTGTACTAAAATAGGTTAACAATTGCTATAGTAAGAATTTTACTCTACACCTTAAATTTTACCATTCTCTTAGCTACACAATTCTGACAGTTCTTGCAAATGCTTTTCAAGCAAGGTTTTGTATCTGAAAAATACTTTCACACGTTCTTTAATAATCGTTTTACCCAAGCAGGAAAAAGCCGCTATTGTAGCAGCCACAGTGGCATCAAAGTCAGCATGGGTAGAGCATGTCATTTCTGATAGTAATTCATCATTAACTGACTAGATAACTGGTTTTGTTTTATTAGGAGTAACATCTACAAATTGACCACCTGCATAATTATTAATTTTTTATACTTCATTCGTTCGGTTAACTTACTATTTTTAGCACAATAGCAATAGCTAAGAATAGATGATTTATTGGCATATATAACGACTAGAAGATTTAAAAAAGACTAGATTTAGTGCATTAGTTTTAAAATAAGCAATAAGTATTACAGTCTTTTTATAAAATAGCCAGATATTTATAAAAAGTGAAGCGGTGAATTTGTATATATTTACTACCTCGTATAAAACTAGCTATGGAAAAAAATAGACCAAAACTAAAATCTGATATACACTTAGATGAGATGGATTTTGCCATTTTGAATTACTTGCAAACAGACGGTAGAACATCGTTTACAGTAATTGCAGAAAAGCTAGATGTATCTATTGGAACAATTCGTACAAGGTTTAACAGATTGCTTGAAGAAAAAGTGATAAACATTACAGGTAGAGTGGACCCAGCAAAAGTTGGTTTTAGATGCTATGCACATATTGCGGTATATATTAGGCCCACAACATTAAAAGAACAAATTGCTCAAACCATTGCTGCTATGCCAGAAGTAAGTTTTTTGGCGGGTACCTCGGGCGATTATGACCTTGGTGTAGAAGTAATGTGTACAGATAACGACCACCTTGAGCATTTTATTAATGAAATCTCTAAAATAGAGGGCATTTTTCAAACGAAAACCACCATTTACTTTAAGGTATATAAATACGCTCAACCAGAACTTGGCTTGCTAGATCATTAAAAAACTAAAAAAACTTTTTTAGCTTTTAACAAATATTTGCCTTTGTAATATGAGAAATAATTCCATAACTTAACTCCTCAAAACCTCACCTCAATTACAAAGTCAAACTACATTTATGGAAGCCCACACCCAACTGCCACTTAATAGATTAAGTTGGTACATTTTGCTTGCAGCTATTGTTTTCACAACCGCTTGTCATCGCTCTAAAAAACTTGTACAAATTGACCCCGCATTTAGCAAGTACATAGAGGCTTACACATCTGGTACTGTCTCTAAAAAAGGTGCTATTCGCATTCAACTTGCTACAGATGCTAGTGTAACACATACAGTAAACGAGCCTATTAACAAGAAGCTTTTTTCATTCTCACCATCGGTAGAAGGTAAAGCCTATTGGATAGACGCTAGAACCATAGAATTTAAGCCTGACAAGGATTTGAGTGTAAATACATTGTATGAAGTAGCATTTGAATTGGACAATGTAATTGATGTACCTAACCGCTACAGCACCTTTAAGTTTAATGTAGAAACCATTAACCCATCATTTCAAGTTGAAGACTATGGCTTGAAGGCAAGTGGTAAAAATTCGATGACACTTACAGGCCAACTTACTACTGCTGATGTAGAAACAAGTGCAGTAGTTGAACAACTATTACGAGCCAATATTAATGGTAGTAATCAGAAAATTACATGGCAACATAATGAGGCCAATAAAACCCATGCATTTGTAGTTGAAAACATTGCTAGAACTACCATTGCACAAACATTGTCGCTTAGTTGGGATGGTCAACCACTCAACATTACTTTAAAAGATAGCAAAGACATTGTCATTCCAGCCATTGGTGATTTTAAAGTGTTGGATGTACGTGTAATACAAGATGACGAACAATATGCTTTGGTACAATTTAGCGATCCGTTGTCTATTGCACAATCATTGGAAGGTTTAATTGGCATTAGTGGGCAAGAAGCTTTAAGCTATACCATTTTAGGTAGCGAAGTAAAAGTGTATGCGCCTGTAAAGTTAGATGGTAATTATACTGTATCAATTAGCGAAGGCATACAAAATCAATGGGAAGACAAATTAGCCAAAGGCTATACAGCCAATGTGTTTTACGAGAACAGGCTACCTTCTGTAAGTATTGCAGGCAAAGGCGTGATATTGCCTAATAGTGGCGGTAAAATTGTGTTGCCATTTGATGCCATAAACCTTAAAGCTGTTGACATCTCTATCATTAAAATTTACGAGAACAACATTGCACAATTTTTACAAAGCAATAAGCTGGATGGCGAAGGTTACGAGCTAAGAAAAGTAGCCAAACCTATTGTACAAGCTACTGTAAAATTAGATGAAGACAAGAGCATGAATCTGCACAAGAAAAATAGATTCTCGCTAAATTTAGATAAATACATTCATACAGAGCCAGGCGCTATTTACCGCATCCATATTGCGTTTAGACCAGAATATTCTTTATACGCTTGTGCTACTACTGAAAAGGCAAAAGATGATGAAGAGGCAGAAAACTATTATGATAATGAAGATGGCCAAGTAGACGATGATGATGAGTTTTGGCGACGCTATTCTGATAGCTATCCTTATGGCTATAATTGGGAACAACGCAATAATCCTTGCAGCAAGGGTTATTATAATAGCGAACGTTTTGCAAGCAGAAATATCCTATCTACCAATATTGGCTTAACCGCAAAACGTGGTAATGACAATAGCTTGTTTGTTGCGGTAAATAATATTATTACTACCGACCCAATGCAAGATGTAGAACTGCAAGTGCTAGACTATCAGCAACAAGTTATTGGCAAGGCAAAAACAAATGCTGAAGGCATCGCTATCGTTGACCTTAAACGCAAACCGTTTTTATTAATTGCAAAAAAAGGCACCGAAAAAAGCTATCTAAAACTAGATGATGGCAGCTCGTTAATGCTATCAAAATTTGATGTGGCTGGCGCAGAAATTAAGAATGGCATTAAGGGCTTCATATTTGGTGAACGTGGTGTTTGGCGCCCAGGCGACAGCTTGTTTTTAAGCTGCATTATTGAAGATAAAACCAACAAATTACCAAAAGACCACCCGATAGAATTACAACTCATCTCACCAAGAGGACAATTGTATAAACGCATTGTAAAACCCAATGCAGAAGGTGGTTTTAATGTGTTTAAGATGGCTACAGATGCGGATGCACCAACAGGCAACTGGACCTGCAAAGTAAAAGTTGGTGCTGCCACTTTCGATAAAAAATTGAAGATAGAAACGGTAATGCCAAACCGTTTAAAAATCAACTTAAACTTCAATGGCCTTACTGCGCTTGGTAAAAATACCACTACCACAGGCACACTATCAGCAGCTTGGCTATTTGGTGCAAAAGCACAGAACTTAAAAGCCAAAGTAGATGCGCAGTTGTATAAAAAAACAACCACGTTCGATAAGTTTAAAGACTATGTATTTGACAATCCTACCACAGCATTTACTACACAAAGCAAAACTATTTTTGATGGCAGCTTAAACGCTGAAGGTACAGCAGCGGTAAGTCCTTCATTTGAAGCAGGTACAGATGCACCCGGTATGTTATTGGCCAACTTAGTCGTAAAAGTGTTTGAACCCGGTGGTAATTTTAGTATTGATAATATTGCGCTGCCTTATCATCCTTATACTTCTTACGCAGGTGTTCATGTACCACAAAGTAAAGACAACTGGGGCTACATAGAAAGTGGTAAACAACAACGCTTCGATATTGTAGATGTAAATACAGATGGTCAGCCTACCAATGGTGCTACTAACTTAGAAGTAACCCTTTATAAAATTCAATGGCGCTGGTGGTGGGATAACAGTGGTGAAGGCCTAAGCAATTTTACCCAAGATAATTACAACAAGCTCATCAATAAACAAACCATTACAGCAGCTAATGGGAAAGCCATTTACACAGCTAATTTTAACGAGGATGATTGGGGTAGATATTTAATTCTAGTGAAAGACACAAGAAGTGGCCACACTACTGGTAAAACCTTTTATGTAGATAATGATGGCTGGCGCAGCCGTGGTAATAATGATGATGCGTCTGCTGCTACTATGCTGTCTTTTAGCACCGATAAAGAGAAATACAATGTGGGTGAAAAATGTACACTTACGATTCCTTCAGGTAAAGGTGGCAAAGCATTAATAAGCATAGAAACTGGCAGTAAAGTGCTTAAAACCTTCTGGACAAACACAGAAGCTGGGCAAACAAAATATGCGTTTACAGTAGAAAAAGACATGACACCAAATGTGTACGTAAACGTAAGCTTGATACAGCCACATGCACAAACCATTAACGACTTACCAATAAGAATGTATGGTGTAGTGCCTATTTTGGTTGAAGACAAAAACACCATTTTAAAGCCAGTTATTAAAATGGCTGACGTAATAAGGCCAGAACAAAACACTACTATCAACGTAAGCGAAACCAATGGCAAGCCAATGACCTATGTGATTGCTTTAGTAGACGATGGCTTATTAGATTTAACCCATTTTAAAACACCAGACCCTCACCAATATTTTTATGCCAAAGAAGCTTTAGGCGTAAAAAGTTGGGACGTTTACGATTATGTTATTGGCGCTTGGAGCGGCGAACTTGAACGCATTCTTACCATTGGTGGTGATGCTGATGGTGCAGCTTCAAAAACAAGAAAGGCTAACCGCTTCAAGCCTGTGGTGAGCTTTCTTGGGCCATTTACTACTAGCGGTGGTAGTCATGCACACAACTTTACGTTGCCGCAATACATGGGTAGCGTTCGTGCTATGGTAATTGCAGCAGGTAATGGTGCTTATGGTATGGCTGAGAAAACGGTTACCGTGAAAAAGCCTTTGATGATGTTGGCTAGTTTACCAAGAGTACTTGGGCCTACAGAAGAGTTTAAAATTCCTGTTACCATCTTTGCTACAGAAAACAATATCAAGAATGTAAGCCTTAGCATACAAGGCAATCCATTTATTGAAAGTGCTGGTACACAGACCGTCAGCTTTACTAAAACAGGCGAGCAAACAGTATATTTTAATGCCAAGGTAAAAGCCAATACAGGCATTGGTAAAGTAAAAGTAATAGCTAGTAGTGGTAAAGAGCAAGCGGTGTACGAAACCGAAATTGATGTGCGTAATCCTAACCCTGTAGTTACACAAGTTACTGAAGCAACCTTACAACCTGGCACTAGTTACAACACATTGGCAAGCATGATTGGTGACGACAAAAGCAGCAAGGCAACGCTTGAAGTATCTGCTATACCAGCTATTAACTTGCAAAAAAGATTAGGCTACCTTATCAATTATCCGCATGGCTGCATTGAACAAACGACTTCTGCGGTGTTTCCTCAATTAGCTTTAAACCAATTAATGGATATACCAGAAGATCGTCAACGAACCATTGACAATAACATTCGCACAGCTATTGCTAAAATTCAAAACTTCCAGCAAAACGATGGTGGTTTTAGTTATTGGCCAGGTGTAGATGCTAGCGATGAATGGGGCACAAACTATGCTGGTCACTTCTTGCTAGAAGCATCTGCCAAAGGCTATGTTGTACCAACTTATTTATTGCAGCAATGGAAAGCATTTGAACGTAACAAAGCCCTTGCGTGGAACGTTAACACAGCACCATACTATGGCTCTGATTTAACGCAGGCTTATCGTTTATACTTATTAGCCCTAGCTAAGTCACCAGAAATTGGTGCTATGAACCGCTTAAAAGAATGGAAGTTTTTAACCCCAGAAGGCAAATGGCGCTTGGCGGCAGCTTACTACTTGGTTAGTCAGCAACAAATAGCACTACAGCTAATCAGTGGTTTGCCTACCACCTTTACTACTAAGCCTTTTCCTGGCGTTACTTATGGTAGCGATGTACGTGACCAAGCCATGGTGTTAGAAACACTCACCATCATGGGCCGCCGCTCAGAAGCAGAACAATTAGTACGTACAGTAGCCAGCAAACTATCGCAAGAACAATGGTACAGCACACAAACCACCGCCTATGCTTTATTGGCTATTGCAAAATATAGTGGCGTAACTAGTGGCGGTAAAAAGCTGTCTTATACCACAAGTATTAATGGTAAATCAACCACTATTAGTAGCAACAGCACCATTGCACAAAACGCCATCACTTGGCAAAATGGTAAAGGCAATATTCAAATTGCCAACAAGGGTAGCAACGTGTTGTATGTACGTGTTATTAACGAAGGCAAACCTGTAAGCACAGCACCTATACCTGTTACCAACAATCCAAATGTGCTAGTAGTATCTGTCAACTATCTCAGCACTAGTGGGCAAAGTATTGATATTAGCAAACTCAAGCAGGGTAGCGATTTTGTGGCAAAAGTTACCGTTAAAAATCCCGGCACAAGAGGTGCCTATCAGCAAATGGCTCTATCGCAAATCTTCCCAAGTGGTTGGGAAATTCTCAACACCAGATTATTCAATAGCGAAGGCCAGTTCAAGTCTTCTGCTAGCGATTATATGGATATAAGAGACGATAGAGTGTACCAATATTTCAACATCAAAGCAGGCGAAACCCTCACCTATTATGTGCAATTAAACGCTGCTTATCTAGGTAAATATTTTTGGCCAGGTGTGTACTGCGAAGGCATGTACGACAATACCATTAGCGGTGGCGTAAGTGGTAAATGGGTAGAAATTGTAGAGTAAAAAGCTTAGTATTTAAAGAAGGGTAAAAGCAATAAAACTGCTTTTGCCCTTTTTTATTAGTTGATGTCACCAGCTTTGGTACTACTATGTAACATCGTTGCGTCGCACACTTGTACGTTCTTTTCGCTGTGGGGCTTTTATTGAAGCGTAGGTAAAAGGCACCAGTCATTGTAAGGTACGAAGCAATCTACCCCTCACTGGGCATATTTATTCACTGCACCTTACAAATCGATGGAAAGAAACTAAGGCAAAAAATTATGCCTAACCTACTTCCAAAAATTATTGTTGAGAAGATATTGAATCTACTATTAAGTCATTAGTTAAAATGGTGGTGTCTTTCTTGGTAGTATCTGCTGCTAGAGTATTCATTAGTTCAACTGCTTTTAAAGAGTCTACATATTTTAAAGAATCTGCTAGTTTTAAGGAATCAGAATTTGTAATACTTTCTAATTGGGGCTGTAAAGCTTCTTTACTAGCAGATACAAGGAAAAGGTATAAAATGTAACCTATTAGTACAATTACGACCATTATGAAACCTACAAAAACAGAATCCCCCACTGTATTAATATTTACTATTAAACCATTCTTAACTTTAATTGAAGAAATGCTGTTGTTATCTATTATCCTTACTTTGCCATTCAATGCCTTACCCTCTAAACTAAAAACCTTAGAATTTACAACAATTTCTGCTGCTGGCGAAATCACTGAAATATCACCTAACGATGATTTTAAATAGAAACGTGTACTAACAGAGATAACTCTATTATTTTTAATTGTATATTCACTATCACCAATAGTGATAATTTTATCATTTAGTTCCTCCAAGTTGTTATCAAAAATTCTAGAACCTTTAACTATGCCAGTATCGAACTCGCTTGTATAAAAATACTTCCCTTCTGTGTGTGTGTTCTTTAAGTTATGCTTTTTAATAAAAAGCCTTTGTAAATATCCTACTACATCACCATTGGGTATAGCTAATTCATTATAAAAAATTACAGGTTTATATTCGTTGCCTTCAATAAACATTACCAATAAGGCATCTAACAAAAAACCTTGCCTATACATAATACCATCATGGCCTTTAAAGTTTTCGTTTTTAACATAAAGACTATCGGGTGCTAGGTATTTCCAATCAAACTCATTTACAAAGCCAGAATTGGCTATTAAAAGCTTTCCATTACGTAAAAAACGGTAGGTTTGAAACGATGATACAGTATCATCATACTTAGCCCAAGTTTTATCTACAAAGCTTTCTATTTTATCTAATTTTTGACCATATGCTTTTAAACGGGGCAATAAATTCTTCAAGTAAATATCCATATAAGCTATTTGCGAATTTGACTATTACGTATTACAGATATTAGAATCATACCTATGCCCATTAAAATTGCTTTTAAAGACATATCTCTAGACTTAGTATCAAATAGAAAAAGAATACCCATAATTATAAAAAGAACACCAAACACTATTAATATCGACATGCCGTATGACTCTTTAATTCTCATAAATTGTATTTTAGTAAACTAAATTACTAATAGCTAGATATTACAGCTAAAAGGCTTCGTTAGAAATTGGCTTCCTGTAAAACTTTTTTAAATGTAAAAATGCTTTGTTAATTCTTTTAACCAAATCTGTTTCTGAATTATATAGGAATTTTAAAGAGAAAAAATTACTAGTAGATGTATAAAGACCGCTTTTATTGACTAATTTTCTTTGAATAGTAGAATTAAATGTTTCTATTGCGATGTTATCATCAAAGCTAGAAACTTTACTTACATCGTAAATTGGTATAATATCGGTAATTGTAGAAGCTAAAATACTTGGTGTATTACTACTTGGTACATCATCATGCTTTATAATCAGGTAGTATTTATCGAAACTAAAACTGTAATTTTTTTGGGTGTAATTCCCATGCGAATAGTAGGTACTACCTATTACATATTCTTCTTCAGTGCATTTTATTAATTTTTCTAAAATCCATGCTTCAGTTTCTGTTTTTGTAGCTTTACTATCATCAGTGATAGTTTCTTCGCCACCATAAAGTATTTTTGCATTAGCAGGTGGTTGAATGCTTAAAGGATAATCTGATTTGGTAGTTGACTTAGAGGTATTTTCTTTACCCCATGTTACACCACAATAAGGGCATTTATCACCTGCTTTAGCATATTGGCTTACAGAACGCCCACACTTACCACAACTTTTAGAAACACTAGTAGATGATTGGCAGAAAGTAGAAAGAGATGGGATTGAGAGAAATAATAGAGCTATAAAAATGATTTTATACAGTATTAGTTTTGACATAAATGAGTAGTTA
Source organism: Parasediminibacterium sp. HNIBRBA5674 (assembly GCF_056745525.1). NCBI lineage: Bacteria > Pseudomonadati > Bacteroidota > Chitinophagia > Chitinophagales > Chitinophagaceae > Parasediminibacterium > Parasediminibacterium sp. HNIBRBA5674. The sequence continues at coordinate 26,377 of NZ_JBQWIE010000007.1, forward strand.
AAAATATAATTTAATAAACTATTTAGAAAACTGTTAGGTATAATGCGAAAGACGAAGCGGGTACTAAGATTTTTCAATTAAACTATCATTAATGCGGCATAACATATCCAAATCATTAATTACGACTGGCTCTAAACCAAATCTAGCTTGAATAATTAAATAATTTAAACTAGCATGGTATGTTTTAAAAATAAGCTTCTGATATACTAACGGTATCTTGGTATCAATGTTAATTTTAAATGAATCAGTTGCGTTAGTTGTATAACAATCTCTGAATTTCTTAGTCTTAAAAATAGCCAAATAATTTTCTTTATCGCACTCTAAAAATTCATTTTCTAAGGCGCAAACACTACGAAAAAAATGTTTTTTAAAAACTTCTGGCTTGACAGAAGATAGCAGATTTTGGTAAGTTTCATTCATTATTACAGCTTTAAAAATAGTTTTAAAACAAAAACCCATAAACCAAATATATAGTAAATAGATTGATTGAGGCATGAAGTATGTCATTTTCTTTATTTTTCTTAGTGGCGGGTGAAAATACCCGCCACTTTCATTTTGCACTTGCCCACCAAACCTTAAAATTTCCTTAATATTATAAAACTAACAACAAGTTCTTTATTTTACAATATATAAAACCCTATTTTAGCAATACCCCCCGATGAACGTATATAAAGCATTTTTTCACCTTTAAATACAAACATCTATGGCACAGTCCAAAGACAACATCATCACCCACGGCCTAAGTGGTAAAGTAGGCAACATTTTAGTGTTCTCGCAACGCAATGGTAAAACTTACGTAAGTAAAGTACCTAAGCAATCTACCAAAGAACCCACAGCAGGTCAGGTAGCGCACCAACAAAAGTTTCAACGTGCCATTTTATATGGTAAATCAGCCATTGCTAATCCTGCAACCAAAGCCGAGTACGAAGCAGACGCAGAAGTAGGCGAAAGTGCATTTAATGTAGCCGTTGCCGATATGCTACAAGCCCCCGAAATAGATAGTATCGATTTATCGGGCTACACAGGTAAAGTAGGCGAGAAAATAGTAATAATTGCTACCGACGATTTTAAAGTAACAAGTGTAACCGTTAATATTTCTAACGCCGATGGTACTTTGGTTGAAGAAGGGGCAGCTGTTTTAGGTAATACAGGGGTAGATTGGGTATATACTATCCACTGGCGCAGGTCTGTAGCAAGGCAATGAGTGCTAGCCGACCTGTGCTAAGGTGTTACTTGTTTTTTCACAGATAATAGCTTTAAAACTGAGTAATGCATAGCACCAACCAAGAAACTTATAATAGTTGAGAAATTAATTTTTATACGATAACTAAACATCTTTGCACTAATAATTAAGTTGTTTATTTTTGTTTCATATGCCTACATTATTGCTAATAGATGGTTTTCGATTTTTCTTTTATAGCAACGAGAACAACGAGCCTATACATGTGCATGTAACAAAAGGTAATGCTGATGGAAAAATATGGTTAGAGCCTACTATTGAAATAGCCTATATGCATGAATTTAACAACAAGGAAATAAAAGATATCATGTGGCATGTACAAGAAAATTTTGAACAATTTAAAACTAGATGGAATGACTACTTTTCAAAATAATTACGATAGTATTGAACGACTAATTTACGTGGAAGGATTGCGTATTAAAACGATTGACGTTCATCCTGAGTTGGATTTATTATTGGTTATATTAAATACCAATGCAGTACTTCAACAAAAAATATCAAGTTATCCATTATTGAAATTGGCTACTAAAGAGCAACTATTACAATATACTATTCAAGCAAATGGTACGGGTATTTATTGGCACAGTTTGGATGAAGATTTAAGCCTCAAAGGTTTTTTAACGGATACATTAAAGCGTTTTGTAGGAAATGCACCAACAAATATGCAAACGGCTTATGCAGCATAAAAAACCTTTTCTTAGTGGCGGGTGTCTTCACCCGCCATTTTTTGCACCAAGTTTCACACCCCGTCAGCAAAGCTGCCTGACCTCTCTCGCCGAGGGGAATAAACCATCGCACAAATTCCCCTCAGCAGAGGGGTGGTCGCAGACCGGGGTGTTATTATAGCCAAGGTTTTTCCGTGAGGCTAGCAACAAGCGTTACTCTATTCACGGTTTTTCCGTGGTGCTAGCAACAAGCGTTACTCTCTTCACGGTTTTTCCGTGAGGCTAGCAACTAGCGTTACTCTCTTCACGGTTTTTCCGTGGGGCTAGCAACAAGCGTTACTCGGTTCACGGTTTTTCCGTGGGGCTAGCAACAAGTGTTACTCTATTCACGGTTTTTCCGTGGGGCTAGCAACAAGTGTTACTCGGTTCACGGTTTTTCCGTGGGGCTAGCAACTAATTATTATACGGTCATCTTTAAACTTGTAATACATATTGTTAAATATTTACTGCAAATTTTGATAGTCTCAGAAAATTAAATTAAACTTGCGCCTAATAAAATCAAATTAAACCATGTTACACACAAGCTTCTTCCGTTATCTCAGAAATCCTGAGTTTATTCAACAGGGCAAAGATTTAGCATTTGTAATTGCTACGGCTAACCCTACCAGTTTATTAGTACAAAAGCAGTACGCTGGATTTAATACCAGCGTATTGGCATTAGATGAAGGTTTTAAACTCAGCTTAAAAAATCCATTAACACAAATCCTGCTTAACCTTGATGGCAACCGAGATGATATATTTATGGGTATGTGTTTTATAATGGATGGTTATTACAAAAGTTGGATACCCGAGGTAAAGGCACATGCCAAACTGTTGATAGACAGTGTAGCAGTGTACGGTAGAGACCTTGTAGATGCTAACTTTCAATCTGAAACTGCAAGCCTTAGCAGCCTGATAGATAAGTGGGAAAATACACCTGAACTTACGGCGGCTATTACAGCACTTAACCTTACCGCATGGAAAAATGAACTAAAAGCTACCAATACTTTGTATGCTACTACTTACGCAGAAAGAGCAGCGGTAGACGGTAGTAAAGATGCTTTACCAAAAATGAAAAGCTTACGTGCAGATGTAATTGCTGCATGGGCTAAGTTTCAAAAAGTATTGATAGGTAAAATAGAAGAATACGAAGACGATGCAGTAAAAGCACCATTGTATACGGCTTTAGAAAACAGCATTAATGGTGTACTAGACAAGTACAATTTGTTACTTACACAAAGGCAAGCAAAAGCAGCAGCGCCTGTAACACCACCAAAAGCATAAACAATCAATTGAACGAATAATAGCCACCTAAGAGGGTGGCTTTTTTGTTACCAACAAATACCTACATTGTTCTGTAAAAGCTGCTAGCAATTTATTGGTTACAGGCTACTAAACTTAAACAACCCATTGAGAAAAATTAAAACTTACATACAACAATTATCTGCCTCGGCTCGTACAGGTATGTAGCATAGCATAGCAGCATAGCCTACCCGTGCTAGCGAGTTACTTGTTTTTTCATAGATACCGAGGTTATAAATAAGTAAGGTTTAGCACAAAAAACTTGCGCTAGTAAGCAGTACCTTCAGCGGTGGCATAAGTGTAAATGGATAGTAGTAGAAGCAGAATAAGTTTATTAATACCAAAACAATCAGAAATGAATAAGAGCCTGTTTAAAATCATTTTGATGGTGAAAATCATATTATTTCTACAGTGATTGGTGGAATAAACAAATTGAAAATCACTGTGGTTAATTATTAGTTTAATAATGAAGTTTCAAACTTGAGATAGATTTCATTCAAAGCTACCCATCGTAAAAATTAGAGAATGTGATAAGCCAGTAAAAGAGTTACTTTATCAATTTCTAGAGCGAAAAAGTCTAAAATTCATGTACTATTTGAACAAGAGAGTAATGATCTAATTCTTCGTCATATTATTCTTGGCAACCTATATTCAATAAATAAATTTAAAAATACAACGAAATCAACTTTCAAAATACGCCTATGCAGTAACATAGTAGTACTAGCGATGGTGACATAAAAAACTACACGCTAATAATCGTAATTATAGCGTGTAGTAACCCAATAAATATGATTAGATTATTTGCACAAAGTGTAGCACTGTGTGGCTATTTCTTTTTCTTCGTTGGTAGGTACTACTAGTATTTTAACAGTGGCGTTATCGGCTTGAATTTCTCTTATACTGCTGGTTCTAATGCTGTTTTTATCTGTGTCTAAATGAATGTTGAGGCCTTCTAGGTTTTCGCAGATTTTGCCTCTGGTGTACACATCGTTTTCGCCAATGCCACCTGTAAACAACAATACATCTACACCATTAAGTGCTGCTATATAGCTACCAATAAACTTCTTAGCCTTGTACACAAATATTTGATGTGCTAGCATGGCATCGGCATCGCCTTTTTGTATTAGGGCTTGTAAGTCTCGCATATCGCTTACGCCAGCAAGGCCAAGCAAACCGCTTTTTTTGTTAAGTATATCGTTGACTTGCTGCAAGGTATAACCAAGTTCATTAACCATGTAGAAAATGACAGTTTGGTCAATATCGCCCACTCTTGTACCCATTACCAAACCATTCATAGGACCTAAACCCATTGATGTATCTATACATTTTCCATTGGCAATAGCCGTGATACTGCAACCATTACCAAGGTGTAATGAAATGATTTTTAGGTTAGGATTATTGTAGTGCTTAGCTACTTGCTCGCTCACATATTTGTGGCTAGTACCATGAAAGCCATAGTTGCGAACTTTGTCTTTTTCGTACAGTTCTTTTGGTACTGCCATGCGGTAAGCCACTGCTGGCATGGTTTGATGAAAAGCAGTATCGAACACCGCCACTTGCTTAGCTGTAGCAAATACTTGCTCTGCCACTTCTATACCCAACATGTGGGCAGGATTGTGTAAAGGGCTTAGCGAAAAAAGGTAGCGAATTTTATCTTTAACGGCTTGTGTAATTAAAGCGGTGCTTACAAAATTGGCACCACCATGTACCACTCTATGGCCTACCACATCTATTTCTGAAGGGCTAGTGATAACGCCTTTATCAGCATCGGTTAATAAATCAGCAACAGCTTTTAAGCCTTCAGTATGGTTGGCAATATCGCCTGTAAACTGGTATTCTTCAAAAGCATTGCCTCGTAAATATTTGTAAGTTAATACGGCATTGTTTAAACCAATGCGCTCTACCAAACCAGTACAGATAACGGTAGCTTGCGGCATACTAAATAGCTGATACTTGATAGAGCTACTGCCTGAATTGATAACTAGAACCTTCATACGCTAGATAGTTTTGTTTATTGTGCCTGAATAGCTGTGATAACTACTGTGTTGAAAATATCATCCACTGTGCAGCCTCTACTTAAATCGTTTACTGGTTTGTTAAGGCCTTGTAACATAGGGCCTATGGCAATAGCACCTGTTTCTCGCTGTACAGCTTTGTAAGTGTTGTTACCAGTATTTAAGTCTGGGAAAATTAATACACTAGCTTGGCCAGCTACTGCTGAGTTTGGTAGTTTTTGCTTACCAACAACAGGGTCTACCGCAGCATCGTATTGTATAGGGCCTTCAATGGCTAAGTCTGGTCTTTGAAGTTTTACAATTTCGGTTGCAGCCCTTACTTTTTCTACTTCTTCACCTTGACCGCTACTGCCAGATGAATAAGATAGCATGGCTATTTTAGGCTCTATACCAAACATTTTACTGCTTTCGGCAGAGGTAATAGCTATTTCAGCAAGCTGTGCAGAAGTAGGATTAGGGTTTACGGCACAATCGCCAAAAACACTTACTCTATCTGGCAAGCACATAAAGAATACCGAAGACACGGTAGATACACCGGGCTTGGTTTTTACAAATTGTAAGGCTGGCCTAATGGTATGTTGTGTGGTATGATTAGCACCTGATACCATGCCATCTGCCTCGCCTAAGTACACCATCATAGTGCCGAAATAAGACACATCTGTCATTAAATCTCGTGCCATATCTAGCGTTACATTTTTGCTTTTGCGTAGCTCGTACAAGGTGTGTACATAGTCTTCAAAACGTTTACTGTTTTTAGGATCTACAATAGTAACCTTACTTAAATCGAAATTAAGATTGAGCCTTGTAACAGCTGACTGAATATCTGCTGCAACACCAAGAATGGTAAGGTTTACAATGCCTTGATTGATTAACCGAGATGCAGCAATAATAATTCTATCATCATCGCCTTCTGGCAATACAATGTGCTTTTTGATAGACACAGCACGCTTAAACAGCTGGTACTGAAACATGTGTGGTGTAATACCTTCTGGCACAAAAGCTTCTATACGAGCTTCGATGCTTGATACATCTACATGTTTTTCAAACTCGGTAATGGCAGTTTCTATTTTGTTTTTATTATCGGCATAAATGTGCGATTTGGTGGTACTTACTTTGGCCACCGTATCGAACGTGCCTGTAGTAACCCATACAATAGGAAATACATTTTCTAAGCCTTCTATTAGCTTGATAATAGGCTCTTCTGGTAGCAGGCCACCTGTTAAAATCATGCCTGCAACACGTGGGTAGTTTTTAGACAAATTGGCTTGCAATGCCGCTAAAATAATATCGCCTCTATCGCCTGGTGTAACTATTAAAGTATTGTCTTCTAAGCGTGGTAAAAGATTGCGTAATTGCATAGCACCTACTATATACTTGCTTACTAGATTATCACCATAGTCTTTACCAAATAAGAAGTTGCCACCAACAGATTCTGTAATCTCCTTCATTGTAGGGCTGCTAAGGCCTTTGTGGTAAGGGATACAAGAAAACAGAATTTCTTTAGGTAGGCGCACTTTGCATATTTGCTTGATGGTATCAATATCTTTTTCGTTGGCTTTGTTAATGATAGATGCTAGCACTTGCACCTCGCTAATGGCAAAACTATTAACAGAGGTAAGCATGTAGTCTACCGCTTCGTCAATGGATCTATTGTCGCCATTAATCACTAAGATAGCAGGAATGCCAAGGTTCTTAGCTATCTCTACATTTATCTTTAGCTCAAACGTGTTGCCTTCGGTTTCAAAATCGGTGCCTTCAACAATTACAAAGTCGTGAGTGTCTTCTAGCTTTTTGTATTTGGCAATAATGGTATCAATGATTTTAGATTCGTTGCCCTCGCTGCGTAGGCGCATCACTTCATCTCTTGTAAAAGCAAACATATCAGACTTCTTATCTTCTAAGCCGAAGTAAGAGGTAATGGTATCTATGTGGCTATTAACAGATTGGTTAGGGTAATGCTTTACAATAGGCTTGAAGTACGCTACATTTTTGTAGTGACCACGTAGCTTGTTCATCAATCCAATAGCTATTAGTGATTTGCCGCTATCTGTATCGGTAGTGGCAATAAAAACGCCTCTTGTCATATATCAGTTGTTTGCTTTTGATAAATAGGTTCTACCAAAGTGCAAAACTTAGCTTTAGTGAGCAGTATAAAAATGACGCAAGTCATTTTTGTTACCTTTTTTGCTCATAAAACAAGTATTGCAGTAAGTTAGTTGTTTTGCTAGCCACATACCTTCAAAATTCGCTGAGCTGAGGCTTTCAGAGGATTTAAAAAATTATTTCTTCATCATTAAATCTTCCTTAGCGGCCCATACAGCTATGTCTTGCTTACTAAGCGCTTGTGCCATTAGGTCGGGAAATTTATCAGGTGAGCAGGCAAAAAAAACAGGAATGCCTAATGTGGCTAAAAACTGTGCATTGCTATGGTCGTAAGCTGGTGCACCATCATCGTTAAGGGCAAGCAATACAATCACTTTTACACCTGCTGCTGTTAGCTCTACTGCTCTTTTACGCATCTCGTTTTCATTACCACCTTCGTACAAATCGGTGATCAATACAAGCACCGTATCTAGCGGCCTTGTGATAATTTGCTTGCAGTATGTAAGGGCTGCATTAATATCGGTACCACCGCCTAGTTGCACACCAAATAGTAAGTCTACAGGGTCATCTAATTCTTCTGTAAGGTCTACCACGGCTGTATCAAACACTATCATTTTGGTTTTAATAGCAGGTATAGAAGCCATAACCGAACCAAAGATGCCTGAGTAAACAACTGATGTACCCATAGAGCCACTTTGGTCTAAACATAGCACCACATCTTTAAGTGATGAACGCTTACGACCATAACCAATTTTTACTTCAGGAATAATGGTTTTATAGTCTGGCTGATAATGTTTGAGATTCTTTAAAATCGTGCTATGCCAGTTAATTTCATTGTGCCTTGGTCTACGATTTCTAGCGCTTCTATTAAGGCTACCGATAACGGCTTGTTGCATGGGCTGAGCTAGCTTACGCAGCAGTTCATCTACCACTTTTCGCACTACTTGCCTTGCGGTATCTTTTGTTTTATCTGGTATTACACGACTAAGCGTCATTAAGGTTGCTACTAAATGCACATCTGGCGTTACATTTTCTAGCATCTCTTTTTCAAACAGCATTTGTGTAAGATGTAATCTTTCCAAGGCATCACGCTGCATTACTTGCACCACTGTGTTAGGAAAAAATGAACGTATATCGCCTAGCCAACGATTAATGTTGGGTGATGAAGAACCAAGGCCACCTTGCTTATCGCTATCGTACAAGGCGCCAAGTGTGTTATCCATTTGCTGGTCTTGAAGGTTAAGTTGGTAACCTGTGCCATCATTTTGTTGCGAGCCAAGTAGCAATCGCCAACGACGAATATTTTCTTCTTTGTTCATAATCTCATTTTTTAAATACGCTGCGATAAAAGCTGCACAATGAACCGAACGTACAAGTGTGCGACGCAACAAAAGCATCATAGTAATACTACAGTTGGTAACCCAATAAATCCATAATTACAGGTATACTTTTAATGGCTCTATCCTTGTTGAAATTGGATGCTAACTGTGGCAGTAACAATGCATTTTTACCACCATGTTTTGCTTTTTCACCTAGCTTTTTTCTTTCTGCTTGTGTGAAGTTGCTGAAGGTTCTTCGCATGAGTGGTAAGGCTTGTATAAAACTTTCTTCATCCAATTGTTGTACCCAATCATTCACAATCAACCATAAGTTTTCATCTATTAATAACAACGTACCACCACCTTTTAAAAAGCCCTCAAGCCACGCAGCAGTATCTGCAACAGGTAAGGCTTTGCTTAAACTGCTGTAGAATAATTGATGCAGTGGTTCATTTGTTAGGGCTTTAATATCCATGAGTTGCCTTGCTGCAAAGCCACGTGTCATAGGTGCTGCATTGTTTAAGTACGCCACTTTCATTAAGCATTGGTGCCACTCGTTTAGGTATTCTTTTTCTTGTAAAATTTGAATACTATGGTTAATGCTAGCACAATCTTCTGTGAGTTTATTAGCAGTTGCTTCGTCTATACCACAGCAGGCGATAGGCAGGCCGATGCAAACACGGGTAATCATGCTTTCAACAATATGGCGCACCATTTCTGCATCGGTTTTACGCACATTGCCATAGCGCATAATGCCTGCTAAACCTGGCAATACAGCCACTAGTTGAATGATATCGTTGGTGGCGGCAGCAACATCTTGAATGCGCTGTGCAATAGCTTGTGCAGCATTGGATAAATCGGCTGGAATAACCTGCTGTAGCAGCGTTGCAATTTGCTGTAAAGCAGTTTCTTGCCCGCACTGATGAATGAGCCAAGCGTTACTTGCTTCTTCTAGTGTATTGCCCCAAACGCCTTTCTCTATAATGTTGATAATAAATGAAGGATCCCACTGTAAGCGCCATTGCTCTTTAAAAGTACCCTTGCCACTTACATGGCTTTTGCTACCCCAATTGATGCCTAACAGTTGCAAACGATGTAAGAAAATACTACGTTCTAAATCGTTCTCTTTACGCAAGTCTAACATGTAGTCTTTAAAGTCAGCAGTAGCCGGTAAGCGAAGGCTTTTCTGTATTTTCTCGATGTTTACTTGAAGCGGCGGCTTAGGAATTTCTTCTGGCACCGTACCTATGCGATTGCTTACGATGAGCTCTTTGTTAATGAGTTGCATCATTAAAGATTCGCCATTGCAAAGCACACTTAATGTGGCTTCGTTTAGCTCGGGTAAACCTGCTTTAGGCAAGTTTCGTAAAGCTGCTAAAGATTCTGATAAGCGAACTGATTCTATGACATGAGCCACAGAAGTATCCATGCCATTTTTGCGAAATAGTGCTGCTACATTGGCCATCCACAAAGTGCCATCATCGGTAGGGTGCTGCCATACATGGTGGTACCAACCGGGTGATTCGATACCTGCACCATAGCCACTGTAGAGGCTTAATCTATCGTAGGTCCAAGGTATCCAAGTACATTCTATTTTAGTTTTTGGTAAGCCCTTCAATAAGTCGTTATCTTCTTTTGCTTTAGGCATATTGGTTAATGCAGGGCCATGCCAAGCACCACATATCACTGCAATATTTTGAAACATTTCTTTCTCTGCCTGACGAATCATTTTACGCATCCACGCCTCTCGTAATTGCTCTTCTTTGTCATGTTGTTTAGGGAAGCTTTCTCGTAAAGCTTGCATGGCTTCGTTAATGGCTGTAAATACTTCTTCGTTGTTTAAGCGATGCTCAAACATTGTTTCCCACCACCGTTCTTCGTCTACAAAACCATCTGCTTCTGCTAGGTATTGTATGGGGCTTTTAGTAGGCAAGGAATTAACTTCTTCTACTAAAAAGACATCATTATTTACTTCTGAAATATCTTCTTGCTGCTCAATACTTACTGCTGCCTTTTCATCTTTGATGGCTAGCCAATGCGTTAATGGCAAATCCATAAAACGTATATGAATATTGGCTTTTCGAGCATATTGAATGGCCTGCCACTCGGGTGAAAATTCTGCAAAAGGATAGTAAACAGATTGTTGAATATTATCTGTTTGGTAGGCTAGTATTGCTACTGGCGGCACAAGCTCAGTATGTGTAGCATATTGCAATAAAGCATCTGCTTCTGGCGGACCTTCTACCAATACAATATCTGGTTGCAGGTTTTCTAAAAATGCTTTTACATTTCTAGCAGAACCTGGGCCGTGGTGACGAATTCCTAAAATATTAACTCCCATACCCCTAACCCCTAAAGGGGAATTTTATATGTTTTGCTCTTGTAAAATAGTAAAACAATAGTTTGAAAATATTGTGTACTCACTACCCCTTTAGGGGCAAGGGGCCTACAAATCCCTGCAAGCTCTATATACATCTTTCCATTCATCTCTTGGTTTAATAACGGTTTCTAAATATTCCTGCCATACTATTTTATCTTGTACAGGATCTTTAATAACAGCGCCAATAATACCAGCAGCGAGGTCTGCGGCTTTTAGTTGCCCATCACCAAAATAGCCAGCCATTGCCAAGCCATTGTTTACAACAGAAATAGCTTCAGCTGTACTTAATGTACCTGTGGGTGATTTGATTTTTGTTTTACCATCTAGTGTTACACCATTGCGCAATTCTCTAAACATGGTTACAATTCTACGTATCTCTTGCAGGGCGGGCTTTTCAACAGGTAGTTCCATAGTTTTCTCGTAGCTTGCTACACGACGTTGCACAATGTCTATCTCTTCTTCTATGCTATCTGGTACAGGTAATATCACAGTATTAAAACGACGCTTTAAGGCGCTGGATAACTCGTTTACACCCTTGTCTCTATTGTTTGCCGTAGCGATAATATTAAAGCCACGAACAGCTTGTACTTCTGTATTTAGTTCTGGTACTGGTAGCGTTTTTTCTGATAGAATTGTTATCAAAGTATCTTGTACATCTGCACCTATACGAGTGAGTTCTTCTATGCGTACAATCTTGCCATTTTTCATGCCACGTATTACGGGGGTTTCTACCAAAGCCTTTTCACTTGGTCCTTCTGATAAAAGTCTCGCATAGTTCCAACCATAGCGAATAGATTCTTCACTTGTACCTGCTGTACCTTGAATAATTAAAGTACTATCACCACTAATAGCGGCTGCCAAATGCTCACTTACCCAGCTTTTAGCAGTACCAGGTAATCCATATAGCAGTAAGGCTCTGTCGGTAGTTAAAGTAGCTACTGCTATTTCCATCAAACGCCTATTACCAATGTATTTAGGTGTAATTTCAAAACCATTTTTAAGCTTGCCGCCTATTAAATAAGTAACTACCGATTGAGGTGTTAGTTTCCAACTAGCAGGTCGCTTACCTGATTCTGATTTTTGCAATTCTTCTAGTTCTTGTGCAAATAATTCTTCGGCATGTTGACGTAAGATGGTAGACATATAATTACTATGATTTTATTGAAATGATTGAATGGTTTGTTGTTTTAGGATTAGTAGCTTTTCAAGGTGTACTATAATATTGTTCCAGTAGTTACTAGCGTAGCCTTCAGTAGGTGTGCATTTGTCTAGCATATTAAGTGCCTGTATTGGTATTAAATGAATATGCTGGTTGTAAAAGTTTTTGTTGTAATTGTAAGGGTTAGCTGCTGCATAATTTAATATCAGCTGCGTTAATTCAGGTGACCATTCTACATCTCTATTGGTAGCGTGGTGTATAATGCTTTGCTCATTACCTTTAAAGAATTGCTTGCTGTAAAATTCCTGTTGTTGTATAGGTATCAATGGCAAGATATCTAGATAAAAAACATTGCTAAATTGCATCAATGCAATAGCCCATTGCTTACTTGAAAACCTTATGGTTGCTGTAACAATGGCCGATATAAACTTCTTGGTAGTATCTTCTTTTTGAAACAGTTCAATAATGTTTTGCGGCTGTAATTGCAAGTGTTGTTCTAGCGCTTTTGGTGGTACATGTTTTATCAATTGAAACACCATCCATTCATCATCGGTGAACTCTTTTTTATTACTTAAAGATTCTAGCCCATGTTGTTTCAATTGTGAAGGTATATCATTAGGTACTGCAATTTCTAACACTTGCTTAGATGATAAGCCAAACATGGTTTTCTCTTTTTTGAGTAATAGCGATTGCTGTAAAAAATATGTGTATTGATGTACGATAGTCGAGTTCGGTATTTGCTGTAATAGTTTCAATACATCCTCTTTTACCTTGCTGCTTTTTTCATTAGTAAGGCTTTCGAGCCATGGTACATCTGCATCTGAAAGGTTGGTTGCAAAGGCTTCTAGCAAACTTTGTTTAGAAGCTGCATTTTCTTGTGACCATGTTTCTTGTAACCATTCTCTAGCTTGCGTTGCGCTGGTTGTACGTAATTGTTGTAATACTGTTTTACGTTCATTAGCAGTGCCTCTTTGCCATAGCTCTTCATCACTAGTAGGTGTTGCAAATTGCCAAGCAGTATTAAATTGACTCAACCATTCGCCTCGATTACCAAAACAAGCAATATATTGTCTTAGAGACTTTTGTTGTACAGCTTTTTCAAATATATCAGGTAGCAATACAGGTGCTACAACTTGTTGTTTACTAGCGCACAATTGTAGCCACATAGCGAGTAGGCTGCTACTATCTTCATACAATATCTCTTTCAAAATATTGGTAGCATTACTATTGCAATAGGCTTGTATTTCTGCTTCGCAAATAGGAATGCTACTGTCTGCTTTAACAATAGGCTCTGTACCACAAAATGTATATTGATGAACAAGCGTAGCTATTTGTAAAAATTGTTCTTCTTTATCAATACCTGTGTTACTAGTGATGGTAGTAATAGCAGGCAATAAATTTTCATCCATCTCATTGGTAGAAATGGTTTGTTTATCTGTGCCTATTAAGGCGTTTTGTATTACCTGCTGCCACTCGTTCATGTGCTATATTTTATAAACTAATGTACGTGTCATTTGCCCATACACCAATTGGTAAAAAACTATGTTGTTGGGCTAATACAGCCATTTGTAAGCCTTGCCCACCGCTTATTGCAAGCAATTTCCAAATCACATTCTCTGCTTGGTGAATAGGCATAATAGCCTGTGATGCATCTTGTAAAAACCATTGATTATTGATGAATACAGGTGTTAGTTCTTGCACTATTAAAGGGCTAGTAGTAGTAAAAGGTAATTGTGCTTTTTGCGAAGCCAAAAACGCTGTTACTTCTTGCCAGTTGGCTAAGCCAATTGGGAACGCTATATGGGTACTGACTATTTGTTTTTTTATAATAGCTCTAAGTGGTACTATGGATGGAAAGAATACCAATTCAGCTTGTACACACACACCTGGTGTTAACGTAAATGTGATGCCTTGGCCACGAACGCTAAACTGTAATACCAATGCGTATTGCTTGCTGGTAGTGCCATACAGCCAACTGCGCTCAGTAGTTACGTTATCTTCTTCGGTTATTTGCTTACCTAATACTAACCAATGATCCTCAATACCTGATTGCTCTTTTAAGGCTTCTTGGTTTTGGGTAAATCCTATTTGCGTTTTGATATCAGCATCGTACAATCGCTTAGGTTCATCTCTATTTTTAAAAGCTGCAATAGCTAAATAAATATGTGTAAGTTGTTGTAAGAATTGACCTTCCCAGCCATCTTTATAAAAGTTAATGCTACCCAGCGATTTTACCATATTCGCTATGCCAGGCGCTTTTGCATCTATCATGCGTTTAGCCATATTATCAAAGGCAGCACTACCATCTTGTGGTAAATGAATAATGCCTTTGCGTACAATATCTTTCAACCAAAGTAATAGTTCACCAATGCCTTCTTCTACCAGTTGTTCTCTTGCTTGCAGGCACTTTGCTTGCGCTTCTTCATCTACAGGTTTGTTAACTTGCTCAGCTTTTTTTTCTACTTTTTCAGTTCTTTTTGCAAGCCAGTCAGCTACCCAAGCTGGTGCTGTAATATCAGTAAAGGCGGTACTTTGTCTAGCGTTAAACAATAGTAATCCCAAGCCATGCTTACAAGGAAATTTTCTACTTGGGCACGAACATTTAAACGCAAGCGATACAATATCTATCTGTGTTTGATAAGGCTTACTGCCACTACCTTGACATTCGCCCCAAATGGCTTGTTTATTCATGCCTTTACTCACCCATTTACTAGGTGTAGATAAGTCTTTGCCAGCCTTTTTTGAGGCTTCATCGGGTGCAAGTGCTAGTATTTGATCTTCAGTAAATTGCAATACAAAATGTTTGCGATGAAGATAAAAGGCAAAGAACACATCAACAAAAATCTATCATAGAATCTTTCTAAAAGAATCTTCTAATGGGTCAATCAATTCTTAATCTTTAATGTATAGCCGATTGTCTATGGGCTTTTGTCTTTCTTTATGTCCTTTACAAAAATCCTTGTGTTCTTCGCCTTTAGAAATCTTCCTGCTTCTTTCTGTCTTAGAGCCTTTGTGGCAAACAGCTCTCCCTACACCAAATTATTTAAGTAGTAATCATGCAAATGTTCCTTATCCATAAAGCGGTAAGGCACCCACTTCTTCTCTACTGGCAGGTACACCTCTACCGATGCCATATCTGGGAAAGTTTTATAGTCAAAGCGAGTGCTTGCAGTGCTTATATAACCAGTATAATACCACGCAATACCATTGGCTCTAGCAAAGTCTATTTTGTGTAGCATAATGCATTTACCCAAACTAAAACTGTGGTAGGCAGGGTGATACATGTTCATAATACCAGCTATAGTCGTAGTGCCCTTGTCAAAAATACCTACCGCTACAAGCATATCACCATTACGCACATGCACCATATACGAGTCAAAAGGATTGTCTAAATAAGGCTGGTGTAAGTACGAAGTACAAGTATCACTGGTAGAAAATGGTACATGATTGCTGTATAAGTTGTACAAAGCTTCCACTTCATCGGTAACTACTGCTGGTACTATATTTACGGTAAACCTAGCACATTTGTTACGTATGCTACGTGCTTGTTTGTTTTCTTTAATAGCCGCTACATTGGTACGCAACCAAAATACTGGTATGGCATAGCTATTCTCATCTGCCTGTGCCTGTACACAGGTAAACATCAAGTGCTGGGTTCGGTAGTAGCCCATCCTCAACATTACATCCAGTATATGCCCTTTGAAGCCTTCCTCATCTGCCCGTACACAATGTGCGTCTATTTCCATAATGTCTTGTCCTGAAATATGTTTACACAAAATTATTAAAGTGTAAATCATTTCAAGAGTCATTATTTAGAAGTCGCAACAGTATTTTAGTGAATCAGAGAAGAATTCAGCTGTCCAAGATTACTTGGAGAGTAAATTAAGCAAATAATTTATCTGGCAGAAGTACACTCGTGAATTAAAAGAGAATGGCACGTTAGTTAAATGGATGCGCCAATTAGGTTATGCCAAAGCAAGTATTAAAGCCAAAATGGTAATATTGCAACTAAGCGCATCATTATGGCAAAAAAGCAAGCATGAAATAAGATTTTGCCACCCATCAGTTAGAGAGAAGAATTCTTGATTTAAAGAAGCTATTGAAAGAAGCAGAACTTACAGCCATTGCCTTTTCTACCATGGTAGATAAAATCAAAAAAATATGGAAGAATTATTAATGAAAATAATCTGCTATTGTAAATTAAGAACAGGATTAATAAACAACCTGAAAACTTTTTTAGGACAAGACAATCGGCGTCATCCGTGTTCCTATCCCTAGGCTAGGCCATAAAAAAGCGACTAGTCATTACACTAGCCGCTTCTTTAAATATTAGTACCCAATGTTTTAGAAACTGTATCTATTATCTGCAATCATTTTAGCAGCAATACGTCTTCTAGCATCTTTACTGTTAAATGGTTCTACCTTGGTAAAGCGTTTAAGGCCAATGTGCATCATGCGTAATTCATCGCCTTCTGCAAAGCTGTTAAGGGCATCTTTACCAGCTTTGTTTATCTTATCAGCAGCATCGTAAATGTAAGTCTTTACAATATCTGCTTGTAGGGCAGTAGCGGCTTCGCCGTTTCTGTCAGCTAGTTTCATTAAGCGTAGCAAAGCACTTTCTGCATGAAACGTTTCTATCGCCATATCTGCTATGTTCATCAATACTTCCTGTTCTTTATCTAGGCTCATCATTAACTTTTGTACCGCAGCACCTGCTACCATTAAAATGGCCTTCTTAAAGTTAGCAATGTATTTTAGTTCTTTAGCAAAAGCACCTTCGTCCTCACTACCAAAATCAGGAATACTCATCAGTTCTTTCTGCACATTCATAGCCGGGCCCATTAGGTCTAGCTTGCCTTTCATGGCACGTTTAAGCACCATATCTACTGTTAGCAGGCGGTTAATCTCATTAGTACCTTCATATATGCGGTTAATGCGGCTATCTCTGTAGGCTTTGCTTATTAAATATTCATCGCTAAAACCATTACCACCATGTATTTGTACGCCTTCATCTACTACAAAGTCTAGCATTTCGCTACCATACACTTTAAGCATGGCACACTCAATGGCAAATTCTTCGGCTGCGCCTAGTAGGGCTTTGTTAAATGGTGTACCATTTGCTTCAAGGGCTTTTTCAGTATCATCTATCCATTTAGCGGTACGGTACAACGCACTTTCGCACACCCAAAGCTTAATGCACATATCGGCTAGTTTGTGCTTAATAGCGCCAAACTTAGAGATAGGTAATTTAAACTGTTCCCTCGTATTGGCATATTGCACACTCGTATCAGCAGCTCGTTTAGCACCACCAAGGGTAGCAGCATCTAGTTTTAAACGACCAATATTTAAGATGTTAAAGGCAATCACATGGCCTTTACCTATTTCACCTAGTAAGTTCTCTACAGGTACTTTACAATCTTGAAAATACAACTGCACCGTAGAAGAGCCTTTAATACCCATTTTGTGCTCTTCTGGTCCTTTTGTAAAGCCTTCAAAACCACGCTCTACTATAAAACCAGTGAATTTATCGCCATCTATTTTGGCAAAAACGGTGTACACATCGGCGAAGCCACCGTTGGTAATCCAGCATTTTTGACCATTCAAGATATAGCGTTTACCATCCTCACTTAGCACGGCTGTTGTTTTTGCGCTCAATGCATCGCTACCACTGTTTGGTTCAGTAAGGCCATAAGCCCCTTTCCACTCACCACTAGCAAGCTTAGGTATGTATTTCTGTTTCTGCTCCTCGGTACCAAAGTACAAAATAGGTAAGCTACCAATACCTGTATGGGCAGCAATAGCTACGCTAAATGAGTAGCCACCACCAAGGCCTTCGTTTACAATAGTAGAGGTTATAAAATCTTTACCCAAACCACCCAAGCTTTCAGGAAAAGAGGTAGATAGCAAACCTTGCTCGCCTGCTTTTTCCATCAGCGATGGCATTAAACCTAGCTCCATTTTATCTATACGGTCTAGTATTGGGTCAATTTCTGTATGTAAAAATTGGTGACACATATCCATAACCATGGTTTGTTCCTCATCAAAATCTTCAGGAATAAATGTATCGTGTGGATTACTTTCTTTAATAATCCATTCACCACCTTTTAGGGCTGTTGCAGTTTCTGTAGTAATACTCATGGCAAGAATATTTAAGTGTTATTGTAAATTATTTATGTTACCAACTTTTTGTTCTCTATTTAGCTTCGTTGCGTCGCACACTGCATCGGTTAGATTGTCTATTGGTCTTGAGGTTCTAGTCACAGTTACATCCAATACAACTAAACCATTCTGCTAAGTCACTTTTCAGACAAGATTATCATACACTTGCTGAAATACTTTCTTTACCACTTCAATCTCGTCTTTGCTTACACCTATCAACGCTTCGTTCATCGTTTGGTTGGCTAGGTCTATGGTTTGTTGCTGCAAGCTCTTAGCATTGTCTGTAAGACATACTAAGTTTATGCGCCTATCGGTAGCCGATGCGGTACGCTTTACCAATTGTTGCTTTTCTAAATTGTCTATCAGTCTTGTAATGCTTGGCTTGTCTCTAAATGTGCGATTGCATAGTTCTTGTTGGCTCAAGCAATCTTCTTTCCACAAGTGATACAAAATGCTCCATTGCTCTATTGTAATTTCAAGCCCGGCAGATCTAAAGTTTTTTTGTAAGCGTCGGGCAACAGCTGTACTAGCCATACCGTTTATGACGCTGTATAATTCTCCTCTTTTAAATTGGTTGTTTGGCATATAGTTGTTTATGCAACTAATCAAAGATAGAAACCTTTTTTAAATGCCCAAGAATTTTGTTGTTAAATTTTATAAGGTTTATTGGGGCTAAATTGTTTCTTTGTTAGTATGGTAGTATTTCTCGTTATCATGATAGTGTTTATGGCAATGTATTTATTTATAATGCTTACCTATCGTCATTGGTTTTTACAATTAAAAGTGTACCAGCCACAGCTGCCACAGCCAAGCACCAATTTTACCATTATCATCCCTGCACGCAACGAAGCGGCCAATATAGGCAACTGTGTATCCTCAATTTTACAGCAAAGCTACCCAAGCCACTTGTACGAAATAATAGTGATAGACGACCACTCAACCGACGAAACCGCAGCCATAGTAAAAGCATTACAAGCTACCAATAACAATATACAACTGATACAACTAGCCGATATTGTATTTGACCAACAACTGAATTCTTACAAAAAGAAAGCCATAGAAACCGCCATTGGTAGGGCCACTAAAGATTGGATTGTAACCACCGATGCGGATTGTGCAGCGCAACCAAACTGGCTAGCCTTGTACAACGACTATATAGTAAGTAATGAAGTGGTATTTGTAGGCGCACCTGTTGCTTTTACCAATGATGGCTCGGTATTAGCAGCTTTTCAGTGTATAGACTTTATGGCCTTGCAAGGCATTACGGCTGCTTCTGTATCGGCAGGGTTTCATGCTATGTGCAATGGCGCCAACTTAGCGTTTAAGAAAACCGTCTTTTACGAGGTAGAAGGGTATAAACATGTAGACAAAATAGCGAGTGGTGACGACATGTTTTTAATGAATAAGATACAAAACAAGTACCCTAAGCAAATAGGTTTTCTTTACCACCCACAAGCGGTAATAGCTACTTTGCCTATGCCTACAGTGCACACTTTTTTAAACCAGCGCATAAGATGGGCTAGTAAAACCAATAGCTACCAAGATGTACGCGTAGTAGTGATACTTTGGGCTATTTTATTGTTGAATATAGGGTTGGTATTAATGCCTTTATTGGCTGTGTGGCAACCAATGGTGTTATTATATTGGCTAGGGTTGCTAGCGGCTAAAACCTTTGTAGAGGCTTTGTTTGCAGTAGATATTGCTGCGTTTTTTAAGATAGAGTTGCGAGCTTGGCATTTATTGTTGCAATTTCCTCATATTGTGTACACCGCAATGGCTGGTACATTTGGGTTATTTGGCAACTACCAATGGAAAGGGAGAACTGTGAAATAACTAAGAACGGCTGAACCATTTTTTGTCATTCTCGGGCATCCAAGCATAAATAATCATGGCAACCATTACAATTAACAAAACTGGTAGTAATAAAATGTTTTTCATGTTATGAATTTTTATTTTCGACTAGCTTGGTTAATTATCGTTTAAACCATTCAAAAAATTTACTACTATAAATTTCACTAAATAATTATTTCCAATTTGTGCAAATAGGTAAAAACAATGCTACGTTCGGTAAACGCCTTTTTAAAAACAAAGGCGCTACTATTGGTTTGATACTGATAGCAATTAATTTGCTGCCTGCAGTGTTTGCTTATTTTTTTGCCCCAGATAATACAAGTAATGCTAACCGCATTATTGCCCAAATAGGCAGCAAGCAACCCGGCTTTAGCATACAGTTTTTACAGCTACCTAAAGAACAGCAAGTTCATACCTCTTTTTTTTCGCAATTGCTTAATGGTACTACCGATAATGCACAGTTTGTACCAATAACTAGCTATGCCATAAAAGGCGATAGTTTAATGTATGAGCAATTTGTAGATGATGGTATTACTGAGCAAAAAGCCATAAAAAGTACCGCAGCCATTAGTCAAAGCGTTACTAAACAAACCTTTTATTTAGGTACTGATAAATTTGGTAGAGATATTTTAAGCCGACTAATAGTAGGCACAAGGGTAAGCCTTGGTGTGGGTTTAATAGCTGTTATTATTTCGCTTTCAATTGGCATATTACTAGGCGCAATAGCTGGCTATTTTAAAGGCTGGGTAGATGATGTGGTAATGTGGTTTACCAATGTTATTTGGAGCATTCCTACACTCTTATTAGTATTTGCTATTACATTGGTTTTGGGCAAAGGTTTCTGGCAGGTATTTATTGCCGTAGGCTTAACGATGTGGGTAAATGTGGCTCGCCTTGTACGTGGGCAAGTATTAGCAGTAAGAGAACTAGAATATATAGAAGCCACTAGGGCGCTAGGTTATAGCCATACAAGAACCATTGTAAAACATATTTTGCCCAATATATTGGGTCCTGTAATGGTAATTGCGGCTAGTAATTTTGCCTCGGCCATAGTAATAGAAGCAGGCTTAAGTTTTTTAGGTGTAGGTGTGCAGCCACCACAGCCTAGCTGGGGCTTAATGATAAAAGAGAATTACAACTTCATTATCACACACAATCCTATGCTGGCTTTAGCGCCTGGTATAGCCATAATGCAACTAGTATTAGCGTTTAACTTACTAGGCAATGGCCTAAGAGATGCGTTGAATGTAAAGGCTAAGTTATAGAGGTGTTTTACCACATAGACACAATAGGTACATAGGTTTAAAACCCTGTTTATTCATTTTTAATAATTGCAACGTGTTCTAACACCTTGCTTGTTTCAAACTTAAAATAGCCTACATGTTGCAACACCTTGATGGTTTTAAGTTAAAAACAACCTACATGTTCTAACGCATTACAGGATTTAGATTTATTAGAAGCAACATGTTGTAACACTTTGCAGGTTTTAAGCTTAAAATAGCTTACATGTTATAACACCTTGCTTGTTTTGGAAATAAAAATGGCTACCTGACTGAACAAGTAACCATTTTTAAGAGTATTGTAAATAGCTGAATAGCGTTAAGAATGTACAAGTGAGTGACACAACCGGTGCTAAATAGTAGCAATGCAGTTGGTAACATATACCTCATCTACTAGTTTACACCAGCCACTACTGCTTCTTTATGTATTTTTTGTACCAAGCCTTGTAATACTTTACCTGGGCCTACTTCTGTAAAGTTGGTAGCACCATCAGCAACCATAGCTTGTACACTTTGTGTCCAACGCACAGCGCCAGTTAATTGATCGATCAGGTTTTGCTTAATTTCTAAAGGATTGGTAACGGCTTTTGCCACTACGTTTTGGTACACAGGGCAAGTAGGCGTGCTGAAAGTTGTAGCTTCAATAGCTGCGGCTAATTCTGTTTTTGCAGGTGCCATTAATGGGCTGTGAAAAGCACCGCCAACAGGCAGTACCAATGCACGTTTAGCGCCAGATGCTTTCATGCGTTCGCAAGCAATTTCAATACCTTTTACAGAACCACTAATTACCAATTGACCAGGGCAATTAAAGTTGGCAGCCACTACTATTTCACCAGTTTCTGTTTGTATGGCTGCGCAAATTTCCTCTACTTTATCATCGGCTAAAGCTAAAACTGCCGCCATGGTAGAAGGGTTTATTTCGCAAGCTTTTTGCATGGCATTGGCACGAATACTTACCAGCTTTAAAGCGTCTTCAAATGCTAGCGTACCATTTGCCACTAAAGCAGAAAACTCGCCTAAAGAGTGGCCCGCTACCATATCGGGTGTAGCACCTTCAATAGTTTTGTAGGCGATAACTGAATGTAAAAACACAGCAGGCTGTGTAACATTGGTTTGCTTAAGGGCTTCATCGGTACCAGTAAACATAATGTCGCT
Organism: Parasediminibacterium sp. HNIBRBA5674; assembly: GCF_056745525.1. Taxonomy (NCBI): domain Bacteria; kingdom Pseudomonadati; phylum Bacteroidota; class Chitinophagia; order Chitinophagales; family Chitinophagaceae; genus Parasediminibacterium; species Parasediminibacterium sp. HNIBRBA5674. Next base: position 49,044 of record NZ_JBQWIE010000007.1, read on the forward strand.
GATAGAAAAGCCTAAAATATCGTTTGCCTGTTCAAATAACTGTTTGGCCAAAGGGTTGGTGTCGAAAAGATTTTTGCCCATGCCACTGAACTGAGAACCTTGACCAGGGAAAATGAAAGCTTGTTTACTCATAAAAAAAATTGAGGAACAAAAGTAAGGATGTAGCTTGCAATGACTGATAGGAATGATGAAAATGATTGGGATGATTGCCCATATTTGCTTAGAAAAGGGCGATATAATAATTAGATTATGCAATTACACAACACCAAAGGCATTGTACTGCGCACCGTAAAATATGGTGACACTAGTGTGATTACTACTGTGTACACAGAGCTTTTTGGTGTGCAGAGTTATTTGGTAAAAGGTGTGCGCCAATCGTCTAAAAAGTCGCAAGGTAAGGCGAGTTATTTTCAGCCTGCGTCTATACTAGACATGACGGTGTACCACAACGAGCAAAAGCAATTGCAGTTTGTAAAAGATTATTCTTGGGCTTATTTGTACGAAACGGTATTGTTTGACGTGGTAAAAAATACTGTAGCCTTATACGTAGTAGAACTATTGCAACATAGTTTAAAAGAGCCTGAGGCAAACCCAGAATTATTCTACTTGATAGAAGATACACTGAAGCAATTGGATAAGGGAAACGCTACATTAACGGCCAATATGCTGTTGTATTTTACACTGCATTTGGCTGGCGAATTAGGCTTTGAATTGCATGGTGCATACAGCATTCAAACGCCTGTGCTAGACCTTGCAGAAGGCAGATTTACTAGTCATATACCTGAACATCAATACTATATTTCTGGTGAATTGGCAGCTATAACTAGCGAGCTAGCGAATATTAATTTTTACAACGACCTTGAAAATATAAAGCTGAATAAGCTAGTGCGTAGGCAACTGTCTGATGCGTATTTACAGTTTTTGTCGTTACATATTAGCGACTTTGGTGAGCTAAGAAGTCTGGCTATTTTGCAGGAGATATTGCGCTAGCATTTAAGGCTTCTAAGGGTCTGCGTTTTACTTTCATGAAAAAGAATAACAGTCTAACACAGCCCACAATGGCCAAGCAAGCGAGGTAGTTGAATACCATATTTTCTGTGTTGATATCAAGATTGGTAATTTCTGCTTTTTCGTAAGTGATGGTAAGAAACTTATTGGGGTAACCGTATGTGTCTTGTCTAAACAGAAAATCGCTGCCAATTTCAGCAGACAAAGCGGTGACAACAAAGAAGGCGATAGTGGCTAATAGCACAACTATTGATACTTTCTTCATACAAATGATTTTTCGTGTATTGGATATTGAACACAAAAATAGTAAAATAAATTACACATATGCTTGCTTCAGATAACAGTTTAGCATATTAACGGTTTTTTGTGGATTTAATTTTACGCAGGTAAAATAACTTTCGCTTGGCTAGTTGAAGAGATCAATCCGTTATTGTCAATGCTATCTATCAGCACAATGCCTGGTTGTTTACCCTTACTAAAGCTACCCAATTTATTATCCATATCCAAAGCTTTGGCGCCATTAATAGTAGCCCAACTTAATAATTCTACCATTGGTATTTCAGGAAAATGTTGTGTGATGGTTTGTATTTCGCTAAGAATAGATAGCTGGTGATTGCTGGCTAAACTATCTGTACCTAGTACAATATTGCAATTGTTTTGCCTAAATAAATTGATTGGCGGTAGCAGATTTTCAATATATTGATTAGCATTGGCACAAAGGCAAAAAACATAGTCTTGCACTTGTTGTTGTTGTAAAAAATCAATGTCGGCTTGGCTAGTAAATGTATCGTGAACTAGTAACAGCTTTTTTGGCGATTGAATTTGAGGTATAACTGTTTGTAAACTAGTTTGCTTGGATGGCTTAAAAAAGGCTGCAATATCTGAACCGATGGCTTGGTATAGTTTATTAAACAAACCTTCGCCTGTTAAAAAGAATGCATTTTCATCTTTGGTTTCTTGGTTGTGAATAGATGAAATATGCTGTGCTGTAATGCTATCTATTAGTTGAAACAATTGTGGCGATACAGAATAAGGCGCATGTGGCACCATAACTGTGCTATCAGGAAAATGTGTTTTAAAAGCTTGGTACACTGCTAAAGCCGTATCAAAACGTACTTGTGCAATAGCTGGTGAAAAGCCGCTGACTTCAATAAAATTATGGTATTGTAAGCTGCCTTTCAACTTTTGCTGTAGCGTTAACGCATTGTTGCTAATATCGCCCACAGCCACAATGCCATTGGCTTTCATTGCTGCTTCAGCATTGGCTATTGCTTCTAAAATATCGGCCTCGCTGCTGTGCCTAAGCTGTAAAATATGCAGAATAAAATCTACCAAACCTGTATGTTCAGGTATCATGCCTTTCATGTGGCTGAGTTCTAAATGGCAATGGCAATTAATGAAACCTGGCGTTAATAAACCCTGCAATTGTTGAATGTCATCACCTGCTTCTGATGTAGTGGTAATGGTTTCTACAATGCCCTTTTCATTGGTAATTAATACAGCGTTACTGTCTAATATTTCAGTGCCAGTAAAAAGGTAATCTGCTTGGTATTTTAAATATGCCACAGGAAAGTTTTAGGCTGTAAAGTTGCGCTGTAATTACTTTATGCTAACTACTATTTTGGTAAAAGCATTAGGCTTGTTTAATAACGGTAACACCAGCATTTTCGCCAGCTAGAGCAATATTATTAGCACTTAAAAAGCTGATAATTTCTAGGTTTATTTGTTCTCTTAAAGCATTAAAATCTGCCGCTGTTTGATCGATGGTGGTGAAATAATTTACCTCGTAAATGTGTGCATTTTTACCAGTTTCTTTAAAGAATACAGATACATTTTCAACCTCAGGCTTTTGAAGTATTTGCTTAATTCTTGGAGTAATTAATTGTAATTGTTTAGCTGTAGTGTTAAGGCTAATTTCTAGTTGTAAAAAACCTTTACGTTGTGTACGTAGACTGATATTATCTACAATACTATCAACCATTTGCTTGTTAGGTACAGAAATATAAGTCTTCTCATCGGTTCTAATTCTTGTGCTACGTAAGCCTATTTTTTCAATAGTGCCGCTAAAGGCATTTACCTTAACACTATCGCCTACAGTAAATGGTTTATCGAAGAAAATAATGAACGATGCGATTAAATTTTCTAGGCTTTCTTTTGTAGCCAAAGCAATGGCAGCGCCTGCTATGCTTAGGCCTGTAATAAGGTTACCAATATCTTTGTTAAATGAGAAGCGAAGTATTAATAATAAGCCAATAATGATGAGAATGGCTTTGAAAAAATCTTTAAAGAAAATGACCAATTGGTTATCTGTTTGGTCAGCGGTTTGTAGCGCTTTTTCGTGTAGTACCATTGCCATAAAATCTATTACACGTAGGCATAGCCAAATGAATGATAGAATTAAAGCCATATTGCACAAAGCATCTACAATTTGAAACAGTGATATTTTGTACACCTTTACATTTAGCTCTGCAGGGTATTGTAATTTATCTAGCGCTATAAAGGAAATTAGCAATAGCAAAAACAGATCTAGCGGCGGTATAATAAGATTGACAAAAGCTGCTTTACGTAGATTTTTATTACTACGAGATACCAATTTGTTGTACAATAAACTAGCACAACGCTTAGAAATAAAACGCTTAAAAACAAGTGCTGCTACAATGCTAAACAGTACTTCAGAATACAATAAAATGGTATTGCCTAAAAAGGTATGGTTTAAAAAATTTGGCATGGGTGCAATTTACAGAATGGTGTAAATTTCTAGGCCTTGTTTGGTTAAAACGTAGGCTTTGTTTTGTAGTAATAACAGTTTTATAGCATTTGCAAAGCTCGCTGGCAGCTTGATATTGGTGTATTGTAATTGTTTGGGGTTAGCTGTATAGTAAAAGCAGCTATCGTGGCCACGAAGGTAATTGTCGGTTACTTGTACATCTTGCCAGTTGGTAATTGGGTATTGATTTTTAAGCCCACCATAGTAATCGAAAACGGTCCACCCTTTTTTACTATTATACAAGTACAACAAGCCATTCATGTCTATGATAGATTGTGGTGTAGCGTTGTCTTCAAACAGTAACCTAAAGTCACTCGTTTCTAAAAGAAGATTACCACTTTCATCTATCTTTTTAAGTTTATTATCTACCTCGTCAAACAGCCAAATATTGTTGTCGTAGCTTTGTGCAATGGCTTTTACTTGTAAAATATTTTGCGCTCTTAGTTGAATACTGTTTCTATTGTTTAACTGCTTATCAAGCATTACAATGGTTGCAAAATCTTTGTAGTACACCAATACTTTTAATGGATTGCTTACATCTATTGAGTAAATACTACCGTAGCGTTTTACATCGTTAAAAATAGCAACGCTATCAAGATTGTTGTTGAGTTTTTTTATTTGATTGGTGGCTGTAATTAAGAAAATATTGCCCAAATTATCTACTGAAAAATTGGTAAAACTACCGTTAATGGTTTTTACAGATTGTACTCGCAAAGTTGTGTCAGTTAAGGCTTTTACTTGAAAGCTATAACCGCAAAAAACAATTGCTAAAAGTATGTTTAGTCTAACCATTTGTGAAGTTGTACATCGATACCATTAAACGATGCGTAGGTAAAGTTAGTAATCCAATCACCAATATTTATGTAACGGCTTGTTTCTGATAACTTATAATCGATGGGTAAATGTCTGTGACCAAATACAAAGAAATTAAAGTGCTGCTTAGCCATCATTTCTTTACAGTAAATGAGTAGCCACTCTTTGTCTTCACCCATAAAAAAAGCTTCGCTTGTACCTGTGCGTTCTTTGCTTTTTAAGCTGAAATAATTGGCCAAACCAATGCCCCATGTAGGGTGCAACTGACCAAATAACCAATTACAAATAGGATTGCGAAACACTTTCTTTAAAAATTTATAACCGTGGTCAGCAGGGCCTAAGCCATCACCATGACCAATGTAAAATGACTGACCATTGAAATTATAGGTTTTAGGATGATGATGCACAGGAATATTAAACTCTTGTTCAAAATAGCCATTCATCCACATATCGTGATTACCTACAAAAAACTCTATTTGAATACCGCTATCTGTTAACTCTGCCAGCTTACCAAAAATACGAGAGTAACCTTTTGGAATAACAGTTTTGTACTCGTACCAAAAGTCGAACATATCGCCCACGATGAAAATAATTTGCGCATCGTGTTTAATCGCATCTAAAAAGGCAACTACTTTTTTCTCTCGTACAAGGCTTGCAGCCACGTTGGGTGCGCCTAAATGAAAGTCAGACAAAAAGTATATTTTCTTGGCAGGTAGTAAATCCATGTAATAAATATAGGCAGTTCAGTAGGTTTTATCCATCAATTAAAAAGCAAAATACTTCTTTTGGGCCATGTACACCTACTACCAAGGTTTTTTCAATATCAGCAGTGCGACTTGGGCCTGTAGCCAAAGTAATTAGCGATGGCAAATTTGCGCCGTATTTGGTTTTAATGAGTTGTAAACCATCTTTTATATCGTACACCAATTGGCTTGTGTAGGCAATACAAATATGAACAGGTGCATATACACTCACACTTCTGCCACTTTGCTGCGCAGCACTTAAAATCATACTGCCTGTTCTGGCAACAAGACTTTCACAAGTGGTAATAGAGGCATCGCAACTTGCTAAATCGGTAGCTGTAAAGTTGGTAAAGCCACTTGCAGATAATTGTTGCTTTAAGCTATCTTCTTTGCACAAAATATTACTCCAATTTCTTGCAGTAGCCAATGCTTGTAGGTTATTAGCCACTTCATCTATATTGGCACAAAAAGAAAACTTGCCTAGTAGTTTGGTAAAGTTTTCGGCAAACTCTATCTCTAATTCTTGTACTGATGGTAAAAACACATTATCACTTGTGTTGCCACCAGCAAAAGGAACAGGCACTGGATTTACCAATGCCTGCCTTATTTTACTTAAAATGTTTTCTCTCGAATTTGTCATCTCAAATTATGCAATTGTATTATCACCTTCAATAGGAATAATGGTAGATTCTGGTGGCGCAATTACAATTTCAGGTTCTGCTTCCAGAATTTTTTTAGATTCAAAAGGTCTTTTACCAATTAATTCTTCTACATCGCTTTTGTGCAATACCTCTTTTGAAAGTAGCGCTTTTGCTAGTATTTCTACTTGTTCTTTTTTATCGGTTAATAGTTGTAAGGTTTGTGTGTAAGCCTTATCAATTATGTTTTTAACCTCTTCATCTATTATTTTACCAGTGCCTTCGCTAAATGGTTTGGTAAATGAATTTTCTGTTGTTGGATCGTAGAAACTTACATTACCAATTTTATCGCTCATACCGTAGGCTGTAACCATACCGTAAGCCATACGAGTAATTTGCTGTAAGTCGTTAGATGCGCCTGTAGATATTTTTCCAAAGAAAATTTGCTCACTTGCTCTACCACCTAGTGTCATACAAATTTGATCCATTAACTGGTCTACATTGTACAAATATTGCTCAGTAGGTGTGTATTGCGCATAGCCTAATGCAGCAGTACCTCTTGGTACAATGGTTACTTTTAATAATGGATAAGCATGTTCTAAGAACCAACCACATACAGCATGGCCAGCCTCGTGATAAGCAATGATTTCTTTTTCGTGTGGCGCTATGATTTTATTTTTCTTTTCAAGACCACCAATTACTCTATCAATTGCATCTTGAAAGTCAATCATTTCTACAGATTGCTTGTCTTTACGAGCCGCAATTAACGCTGCTTCGTTACATACGTTGGCAATATCTGCACCTGCAAAACCTGGTGTTTGCTCGGCTAGCTTTAATACATCTAAAGTTTCAGAAACCTTAATAGGTAATAAGTGTACTTTAAATATTGCTTCACGGCCTTTTACATCTGGTTTGTCTATAGTAATTTGTCTATCAAAACGACCTGGACGTAAAAGCGCTGAGTCTAAAACATCTGGTCTGTTAGTAGCAGCTAGAATAATAATACCAGTATCGCCACCAAAACCATCCATTTCAACAAGTAACTGGTTCAACGTGTTTTCACGCTCATCGTTACTCATCATCATATTTTTACCACGAGCTCTACCAATAGCATCAATCTCATCTATAAAAATGATACAAGGCGCTTTTTCACGAGCTTGCTTAAACAAATCACGTACACGACTAGCACCTACACCTACAAACATCTCGACAAAGTCGCTACCGCTAAGGCTAAAGAAAGGCACTTGTGCTTCACCCGCCATTGCTTTTGCCAATAAGGTTTTACCTGTACCTGGAGGGCCAATTAGTAAAGCACCTTTTGGTATTTTACCACCAAGAGCCGTGTATTTTTTAGGATTTTTAAGGAAATCCACAATTTCCATCACTTCTACTTTCGCTTCGTCAAGGCCAGCTACGTCGGTAAATGTTATGTTTACTTTGGTGCCACCTTTTTCAAATAAAGTAGCTTTCGATTTGCCAATATTAAAAATACCGCCTGGGCCGCCACCACCGCCTGGGCCACCACCCATTTTGCGCATAAGTAACACCCAAAGGCCTACAAACATTAAAACGCTAATCAAAATATTTACAATGCCACTGTTGAACCAATCTGGATCGGGAATAGCATTAGCTGGTACTGGTTCAATTTTATAGTCATCGTAAAATTTAGCAAGTCTTTGTTCGAAAGACGTCCAATCTGTTACTTTAAAAAAGAAAGCAGGAGCAGTTTTTGCTTTTTCAGCATCAAAACGTTTGTTAAGTTTTTCTGCGTAAAAGCTTTTTCTTAAGCTATCGGCTTTAATATAAATTTTAACCGTGTTAGTGTTGGTTACTTTATCCAATTTAGCAACATCCCCGTTTTTAAGCATTTTACTAAAAAACTCTTCTGGTGTTGTAGCTATTGCTTCGGGCTTCATGCCTATAAACTGAAAGCCAATCAATATTGCAAAAACAATTGCGTAAATCCAATATAAACTAAACTTTGGGGTTTTGCGTTGTGGCTTTTCATCACTACCATTTACTGGTTGAAAAGGGAATTTTGGTGGTTGTTTATCTTCTTTTGCCATAAATACTTGCTATAAGAAATAAATAATGCTTTTACTGTTAAAAATGTTTAAAAGACCATGTGAAAGTTTAGTCATCGTGGCCTTGTGATACTGCATCGCTCCACATATCTTCTAAGTTGTAAAACTTACGCTGTTCTGGATGCATAACGTGCACTACAATGCTGATATAATCTACCAAAATCCATTGAGAAGAAGCCTTACCTTCATTTTTATAAGGTATTTCCCCGCATACTTCTCTTACGCTATGTTCAACAAAATCTGCAATGGCTTTTACCTGTGTGGTAGATGAAGCTTGGCAAATGATGAAAAAATCTGCTACGGCTTCTGGTATTTTACGTAAGTCGAGACTAACAATGTTTTCGCCTTTTTTATCTTTAATAGACGCAATAATTGCTTTGAAAAATTTTGAGTTACGTGTAATGCGTGTTACACTTTTTGGACGGGTTTCTAAAACTGACAACTGTGACAACAATAAATGAATTTAAATGAATGTAATTTGGATGACGATTGAGCGGTTGTTTTATTTTAAAACTGCTGTAAAACTAAGCATCAACTTCTCAACTTCTCACTTCTATCTTTGCATCAAAAATAATACTTCTTTGTCACCCATCATCGCTAAAAACAAAATAGGGCAACCCTTTATACAATTTGAGGCAATAGATAGTACCAATAGTTATGCCATTGACAGTTTACAAGCTAATTTGGCTGCACATGGTACGGCTTACTTTGCCCATCATCAAACAGCAGGCAAGGGGCAGCGTGGCAAAGAATGGCATACGCAAGCTGGTAGTAACATCATTTTATCTGTAATTGTAGATAGTACAGCACTTGCTATGCACCAGCAATTTCAGCTAAATGTGGCGGTAGCGCTTGCTTGCTACGATTTTTTTAGCCAGTATGCAGGTGATGAAACTTCTATAAAATGGCCGAATGATATTTATTGGCGTGACAGAAAGGCAGCAGGCATTTTAATAGAAAATATTGTAAAAGGCAATGTGTGGCAATGGGCCGTGGTAGGCATCGGTATGAATATTAACCAAACTGCTTTTGGCGAAATGGCTAAAAACCCGGTATCGCTAAAGCAAATAACTGGTAAACAATTTGATACTGTTGAGCAAGCAAAGGCACTATGTGATTGTTTAGAAAAACGCTATCAACAGTTGTTAGTTACAGATTTTGCTAGTTTACTAGCTGAATACAACCAACATTTATACAAAGTAGGCCAAGTTGTAAAACTGAAAAAAGATTCGGCTGCATTTAATTGTACCATTGAACAAGTAAACGCTAATGGTCAACTTGAAGTAGCTGGTGCAGCAAAAGACTATTTTGAATTTGGTGAAGTAGAATGGGTGATTTAATAATGAACTGTTTTGAAAATAAAAACGCCTCGCAATTTGCGAGGCATTTTTATTAATACTTTGTTTACATGCTTATTTTTTCTCTAACAATTTAAAGAACTGATCAAGTTGTGGTAAAATCACAATTCTTGTTCTTCTATTAGCTGCTTTACCTTCTGTTGAGGTATTATCAGTTACAGGTAAGTATTCGCTTCTACCTGCTGCTGTCATACGTTTAGGATCTAAACCATAGCTAGTTTGTAATAAACGCACAATTGTAGTAGCACGTTTTACACTTAAATCCCAATTGTCTTTTAAATCGCCACTGCCTTTGTAAGCCACATTATCTGTATGGCCTTCTACCATAAACTCAATATTTGGCTGTGCGTTTAATACTTTGGCTACTTTACCAAGTACCACTTTTGCTTTATCAGTCACATCGTAGCTACCGCTTTTAAATAATAGTTTGTCTGAAATATCAATAAATACGGCACTTTTATCTACTTTAATGTTGATGTCGCCATCATCTAAATTGCCAATAGCACCTTTTAAATTCATTACTAAAGCCATGTTTAAAGAATCTTTTTTAGCAATGCTACTTTGAAGATCTTGAATGTACATGTCTTTCATACCAATGTTTTCCATTGATTTTTTAATGCTTTCTGCTTGTGCACCAGTAATTACAGAAAGGTCTTTTAACTGACCAAGTACCTGATTATTATTTTGTTTTAAATAATCTACTTGCTTGTTTAATCCGTCTATTTCGGTTTGTAATAGTTTGTTTTTTGCGGTTAAATCATCAGCCATTTGGCCTTTTTGCTTGCTAGCTTCTAGGCAAGCGGTTAGGTCAGTTTCTTTTTTAAGGTAAGCTTTGTTTAAGTCGTCGTATTTAGCAGCAGCTTGTGCTTGAATTTCTTGTACTTTTTTCTTTCCTACGCAAGAAAATAATGTAGCTGAGCTAATGGCTACTACTGTAATGGCTAGTCTATAATTCATCTTTAAAGTTTTGTTTAAGCCTGTAAAAATAATGCCAAAGTGGTTTCAATAAATAGAAAAGTTGGGTTAATGGTTAGTTACCTTGCGACTAATACTTTAAATTAAAGCAACGAAACTAAAGCACTGTTATTACATACGTTTTTTAATTAATTTTCTATAAAATTATTTTAAGCCCTTTATTTAAAAAATCAAGACGCAACAATAGTTATTGGGCAAGAAAAATTCTCCACAAGTATAAATCTGTCGGATAAACAAATTCTGTTTGTCAATTGAAGATTTATCTTCGCCCCATGCAGGATTATTTAAGTGGATTGAACGAACAACAACGTGAAGCGGTGGTACATGTAAACGGCCCGTTGATGATAGTGGCTGGTGCTGGTAGTGGAAAAACGAAGGTGCTGACTACACGTATTGCGCACCTGATGGCGAATGGTGTAGATGCGTTTAATATTTTGGCGCTAACCTTTACCAATAAGGCGGCGGCAGAAATGAAAGAGCGTATTCAAAAAATACTGAACAATAGCGAGGCGAGAAACCTATACATTGGTACTTTCCATAGTGTATTTGCAAAAATTTTACGTGCAGAAGCGCATAGAATTGGCTACCCAAACAATTTTACCATTTACGATACAGACGATAGCAGAAGCGTAATTAAAGCCGTGATAAACGAGCTGCAAATGGATGACAAGCATTATAAGCCAAATGTGGTGCACAATAGAATTTCGGCGGCTAAAAATGCATTGGTAGGCCCAGCAGAATATGCGTTTGACTACCATTTGCAACAAGAAGATGCTAGGGCTAACAGACCTGCCATTGCACAGATTTATGCAGCTTACGCCAATAAGTGCTTTAAAAATGGCGCAATGGATTTTGATGATTTGTTGCTGAAAATGTTTGAGCTGCTGAATACACAGCCAGCTGCATTGGCTAAGTATCAGAGCAAGTTTAAGTACATTATGATAGATGAGTACCAAGATACTAATACAGTACAGTATCAAATTACTAAGCTATTGGCAGCCATGCACGAAAACATTTGTGTAGTGGGTGATGATGCACAAAGTATTTATAGTTTTCGTGGCGCTACAATCGAGAATATTTTGCAGTTTCAAAAAGACTACGATGATGTAAAAGTGGTAAAGCTTGAGCAAAATTATCGTAGTACGCAGAGCATTTTAAAAGTGGCCAATGAAGTAATTAATAATAATAAAGGCCAAATACCTAAAGAGCTTTGGACAGATAATAAGCCAGGCGATAAAATAAAGGTGGTGCGCACCATGACCGATAATGAAGAAGGCAAATTTGTAGCCGATAGCATTAAAGAACAGCAACTACGTAACCATTATGCCAATAAAGATTTTGCTATTTTGTATCGTACCAATGCGCAAAGCCGTGCTTACGAAGAAAGCCTGCGCAAAATGGGCATTGCTTACAAAATATATGGTGGCGTAAGCTTCTATCAACGCAAAGAGGTGAAAGACATGATAGCGTATTTGCGTATTATTGTTAATCAGCAAGATGAGGAAGCATTGAAGCGAATTATTAATTATCCAGTTCGTGGTATTGGTAAAACATCTATCGAGAAATTGATAGTAGTGGCAAATGAGCAGAATATCACCATGTTTGAAGCGGTAACTAGGGCTGCTGAATTTGGCTTTAAAGGTGGTACGCTAGAAGCTTTGCAAAACTTCGCCATGATGATTAAGTATTTTAACACCTTGCTTAATGATAAGAATGCGTACGATGTAGCTGTGCAAGTAGGCAAGCATACTAATTTGGTGAAAGAATTATTTGCCGATAAAACACCTGAAGGATTAGCCCGTTACGAAAACGTACAAGAGTTATTAAACTCAATAAAAGAGTGGACAGAAACGCCTGACAATGAAGAAGATGGTGAAGTAGGTAATAAAGGCTTGGGCGCATTTTTACAAAACGTGTCATTATTTACCGATAGCGATAAAGACAAGGAAAATGAGGATGTGGTAAAACTAATGACCATTCACGCAGCAAAAGGGCTAGAGTTTGGTTGTGTGTTTGTAGGTGGTATTGAAGAAACGTTGTTTCCTAGTGCCATGAGCATTAATACTAGAGAAGAACTAGAAGAAGAACGCAGATTATTTTACGTAGCGATAACAAGGGCAAAAGATAGATTGTGGTTAACGTATGCCAATGCACGTTACCGTTTTGGTCAATTGGTACAAAACGAGCCAAGCCGCTTTTTAGAAGAAATGCCAGAAGAGTTTTTAGATAAAACCTACGCTGGTGGTGGTGCAAGAAATCAAGGCATGAGCAACATGGGTACAGCTTTTGAGCGTATGAATAGAGGTTTTGGTGGCGGTAGCAGTAGTGGACAAACAGACCTACGCTATGGTGCGCCACCAGCTAAAAAACCAGAAAATGCAAGACCAAGTTATTTACAACCAGCAGCCATCAGTAAGCCTGCAGTTGCAGCCGTGCATGTGCCATCGGAAAACTTTGTAGCTAGCGATACAAGTGGCCTTGAAGCAGGTATGCGTGTTGAGCATCAAAAGTTTGGTTTTGGTACGGTAACTAAAGTTGAGGGCTCTGCACATAATCCTATAGCGAATATCAATTTTGAGAATAACGGTGAGAAGAAAATAATGCTGAATTATGCGAAATTGAGGATATTGTAAGATAATATTTGATATTATTTCAAAGGAAGAATAGTATGAAACTACGCCTCAACATAGAAGAACTGAATGATGACTTTTTTGAAGATACAAGGCTGCTTGGCATTATTGCACCTTTAAAAAATTATCAGTTTTGCTGGCAATTAAACAGTTTGTTGGGCTTTGATTTTCGGTTGAATAATGATTACGAAATTCCCTTGCGTCGCAAGGATAGAACCTACCATTTTTCTATTTACCAATCGCAAGAACCTAATAGCTTTTTAAACCATTATTTGTACCACAACCATTGTGATGGTGAATATTTATTGCCAGAATTTAAGCACATGGATTTTTTATGGCTGATGAAAGGCGACTTGGTAGACGATGATAAATGCAATTGGATAAAGCAAGCCGTTAAAACCATAAGTGGTGTACAATTGGTAGCAGAGTTAACCAATGAGCAAATAAAAACCAAGGGTAATATGGTGTTTTAAGTCAACGAAGCGATAGTGATAATGCAAAAAACCGTTAAATAATCTAGCCAAATGCTTATCATAACCTGTTAGTGCTTTAATATTACACGATAAATAATTTTCGTTTTGATACAACGGCTACAACTACTGCTGCTTATTTGTGTAATCACTCTACTTTGCCAGCCCTTAGCTGCACAGTTTGTTACTATTAGCGGTACAGTGTACGATATTTCTGCCCGAAAGCCTATAGAAGCGGTGGCTGTTATTAGTAAATCTGGCCGTGGTACCTTAACCGATTCTACAGGGCGCTACCGGTTATCGGTTTATAAAAACGATACCATTTGGTTTTCATTACTTAATAAAAATACACAGCATTACGCTGTAGATACCATTCGTAATCCCGATAATTTCGATATTAGTATACACGTTTATTCTGCGTTATTGCCAGAAGTAAAAGTGCGTAATAGCAATTACCGCCTCGATTCATTACAAAACCGTAAAGACTACCAAAAATATTTCGATTTTAAAAAGCCAGGTATCTCACTCAGCCGTAATCAAAGCTACAATCCTGGCGGCGTTACCGTTGGTCTCGATTTAGACGAATTCATCAATATGTTTCGTTTTAAGCGCAACCGCAACCTTCAATATTTGCAAAACAGGCTAGTGCAGCAAGAGCAAGATAAATACGTCAATTATCGCTTTAATAAATTATTGGTACGCAAAATAACCAAGCTACAAAGCCCTGAAATTGACAGCTTTATGAAACAATATCGCCCAAGTTACGAAGGACTACAATTCTTAAACGACCTCGAATTTGGCTACTACGTACAGCAATGCTTTGAGCAATATAAAGCCGCCAAACAAAAAGGCAGCCTACGTAAGCGAGATGAATAACAAGCCATATATTTACAGCGTAACTTAAACTTTTTAGGTTATGTGCTGTCTGCTTTGGCTAGTACTAGCAACAGTTGTTCCGGCTATTCGCTGCAAATCCGCCACAAAGCCACCGCACTTGGCTTCAGCGGGTTTTCCGCTTCTATCCGGCAGCCTTTCAGCAGCGTCACTTTGGGCAGCTTTTAGCCCTTGCGTCTTAAAAAATACCACCAATGAAAAAATGGTAACTATCATTACTATTTAATAGATGTTTGTAACACTTAAGCGAGTAGAAACAATGAAAAAATTTAGCCTTGTATTGGCATTAATGACGATTGGTATTTGCAAGTTATCTGCACAGCAAATAGATTCTATGATGAATCTTTACGCAGACAACTATCAGCAAGAAAAAATTCACATTCACTTCGATAAAAGTATTTACAACAAAGGCGAAACCATTTGGTACAAAGCCTATGTAATGACAGGCACAGACCTAACCACCTACAGTAAAAACTTTTATGTTGATTGGTTTGATGACCAAGGTAAATTACTCAGCCACACATCAGCACCTATGTTCGAAGCATCTGCACGAGGACAATTTGTAGTGCCAGAAAAGTATGCAGGCAAGTTGATTCACGCAAAAGCTTACACCAATTGGATGCTCAATTTTGATACAGCATTTTTATACAACAAAGATTTACGTATAGATCAGTCGCAGGCTACAGCTACCAAAACAGCACCAGTAAAATCTATTACTACCTTACAGTTTTTGCCAGAATCTGGCGATTTGGTGGGTGGTCTTAATCAACGCATTGCCTTTTTAGCCACCAACCAGTTTGGCATACCAGTAAATGTAACGGGGGCTTTAAAAAATGCTAAAAATGAACTCATCGATTCGTTTGGTACCGACCATGATGGCATGGGTATTTTATCGCTAGATGTAAATGCAAAAGAAACTTACACAGCTGTATGGATTGATGAAAACAAGCAATCGCACACCACACCAATACCTGTAACAAGAGCAGCCGCTGCAACTATTCAAGTACAGCCTTTGCGTAACAAAGTATTGTTTGTAATAAAACGCAGCCCCGATGCACCAGAAAATTTTAAAACACTAAATGCCATAGCACACATGAACCAACATGAGATTTATAAGTCTCGTGTAAACCTATCTGTAAAAACTTCAGGTGTAGGCGAAATACCAACATCTGAATTGCCAAGTGGTATTTTACAAATAACCTTATTTGATGCTAATTGGGTGCCTATTGCAGAACGTGTGGTATTTGTAAATAATAATGACTACGAATTTTTTCCAGATGTGCGTGTGTTAGAAAAATCTACCAAGCCTAGAGGTAAAAATAAAATAGATGTGTATGTGTCTGATAGTACTTTGTCAAACATGTCAATGGCCATAACCGATGCAGATTTATTAACTGATAATAGTAATACCATTATTTCACAACTATTATTGGCAGGCGATATTAAAGGCTATCTACACAATCCTGCTTACTATTTTTCTAGCGATGTAGATAGTGTGCGTCAGCATTTAGATTTGGTAATGCTTACCCACGGCTGGCGCAGATTTAACTGGGCTAATATTGCTAAAGCGCAACCGCCAGTAATTACCAATGCCAAAGACACAGATTATTTGCAAATAAAAGGCTCGGTATTTGGGTTTAATAAAGCAAGCGGTGCACAAATGCCACAATATATCAACCTTATATTACAAGCAAAAGATAGCAGTAAGCAATTCATGTTTTTGCCACTTACAAAAGAAGGAACATTTTTACGAAAGGGGGTCACTTTCTACGACACGATTAAAATTTATTACCAGTTTAATGGTGATAAAAAAATGACTGAACGTGCGGCCGTTCGTTTTAATGCAGGCCTTACGCAAGCACCATCCAAGCTGTTTACTACCATTGCAAGTTCGCCGCTACTATGGGGGCTAAAATCTATAGATAGTATTGCATTGGCAAGAAGTAAATTTTTCTATAACGAAAAATTGCGCCTAGATAAAATGATGGCTGCTGCTAACTTGCAAGAAGTAATTGTAAATTCTAAAGCCAAAAGCGCTAAAGATATTTTAGACGAAAAATACGCTTCAGGATTATTTTCTGGTGGCGATGCCACCAATTTTGATGTGGTAAACGATCCATTTGCCTCTGGCGCATTAGATGTATTTGGCTACTTGCAAGGTAGGGTAGCTGGCTTGCAGATTAATAATAACGGTGGAGAAACAACTTTAACTTGGCGCGGTGGCCAACCTCAAGTGTATTTAGACGAAGCACTTAGGGATATTGAACAAGTAAAAAGTATTTCCATGAGTGATGTGGCATACATTAAAGTATTTCGCCCGCCATTTTTTGGTGCTAGCGGCGGCGGTGCAGGTGGTGCAATTTCTATTTACACACGTAAAGGTGCAGATGTGAAATCAGAACCTGGCCCAGGTGGTTTGGGCTACCAAACATTGGCTGGTTACACACCTTACAAAGAGTTCTACAGCCCTAACTATAGTGTAAATAATAGTAGCCAAACAGATGTACGTACCACATTGTATTGGAACCCTTTTGTATTAACGGATAAAAAGAACAAAACCTTCAAAATAGAGTTCTATAATAACGATATCAGCAAAAGATTGCGTGTAGTACTTGAAGGTATTAACTCAGAAGGTAAGCTAACAAGGATAGAGAAGGTGTTGGAATAAATACATTACACCAATAACAATAAAGCCATCCAAAATTTTGGATGGCTTTGCTGTTTATAAAACTCAATCTTTTAAGCCGGTTGTATCAATCTAAAGCAACTCTTCAGCATTTTTACATCAAAACTTGGTGATGTGGTTTTTGGCTCGCCATCTACGTGTAGCGGTGCTAGTTTTAGGTTATTAATCGTAATGCTATCTGTTTGAAAATAGAGAATGTTTTTACTGCTTACTTCTTCTACCAATGCTTCTAATTTATTGTTGCCACGTATTTGTTTTAGTATGGCAAAAGGTAGCTTGGCTTTGTTCATTTTTTGCACAATTACAATGTCTAGCAAGCCATCGTGTAGGCTAGCATGTGGTGCAATGGTTACATTATTGCCAAACTGATTACTATTGGCAATACTGATAAAAAACGCTTCGGTAAAAAAAGTAAAACCATCTACCGATACCTCAAACTGATAGGGCTGTGCTTTAAAAAAGTTTTGTAGGCTTTGCTTAGTGTACGTAAGTAAACCGCGGCTATCTTGATTGGCAAAATCGTGGGCTACTTGGGCATCAAAACCAATACCGCTCAGCATACACGAAAACTCGTTATTTATTAAAAAAGCATCTACATATTTGGCCGTGCCAGTAAATAAAAGCTCAATTGCCTCGGTTGGTTTTTTAGGAATACCGGCAGCATAAGCCAAGCCATTGCCAGAGCCAACAGGTATAATACCAAAGTTTACATCAATACCTTGTAGTGCATTGGCTATTTGGTTTACGGTGCCATCACCACCTACCATTACTAAATCTGTAATGCCATCGGCTTCTATTTTTTCTTTTAAAAACTCGTAATTGCCACTAGCATTAGTAGGTACTATTTCAAAAGGAATATTTTTATCGGTAGTTATTTGTTGTATTTGTTGTTTTATCTCTTCCTTTTTGGCTGTGCCAGAAATAGGATTGATGAGATAGACCATTTTTCTGCTCATGCTGTACACTCTTTTGTCCGAATCGTTAGATAAAGCGTGCAAGTTAGTGCAAAGCATGATTGGTAAAAATCATTGAGCGATACTTTAACAACTTGCAGCTAACAGCATCACTATTTCCACTGCACAGTGGCTATATTTTTAGCGGCATCTTTTGCAAAGTCTGCCTTGCATTCTGCCGAGCAAAAGCCAATTACTTTATCATTATAATGCATGGTGTCTGAAATGCCTGCTGTTACTGGCATACCGCAACTAGGGTCTTTTTTATTGTCTACAATACTAGCTGTATATTTTTCTGCTACAGGCATTGTTGCAGTGGCATCTACAGGTTTTTCAGTAGCTACTTTAGGTGTATTGTTGCAGCTAATGGCAAGTGTGGTAAGTGTTAAATATGCAGCGATGGATAATAATTTCATGTGGGTAAATAATTTAAAAATCTGCACAAAGTAAATGATAAAAAGCAAAGAATTGTCCCAATAAAAGCATCTCATGCCAATAATATTTTGTTCTTTATTTTTTCACTGCTTACATTTACCTCATGTTTAAACAATTTATTGCAATACTATTTCTGGTGGCTTTTGTAGCCCAGACGTTTAGTAAAGCTGTGATTGTTTGTAGCTTTTATGCTAATCAAAGTTATATCGCTAAAAACCTTTGCGAAAACAGAACCAAGCCTAAAAGCTGTTGCGTTGGTAAATGTCAACTAAAAAAGAAGTTGAACAAAGACACCAACGAGGATAAGCAAAATGCCGAACGAAAAAGCGGTAAAGAAACAGAAGTGATTTCCTCAAAATCATTCTTCTGCGCTTATCAACATCACAGTTTTGCTGAAAAGCAAGTGTACTTTATTCAGTCTATCAACACTACGGTAGACAGAGCGTTTCCTATATTTCACCCGCCTTGTAATTGCTAGTCATTTACTTTTTTTCAATTAATTAATTTTTAGGGCGTGCCCTGCTTGGGCAGGTCGGGCTGTTCGCTGCAAGTCCTCGTACCGCAAGCGGTACTGTGGGCTTTCCGCTGCCATCCCTCACGCAATAGTGCATCAGCTTACACAAGCAATTTGTAGGCTATAGTGCTATACCTATCACTCAACAATAGCAATTTTCATGAAACAAATCATATACTTAGCCATACTATTTGTGGCTACGCAATTACATGCACAAACCAATACCACCATTAGCGGAAAAATTATTGATGCAGTAAGCAAAGAAGTTTTGCAAGGTGCAACTATTACCGATAAGCAGCACACCACTACTACCAATGCAGCAGGTAGTTTTTCATTAGCAAGTAATAGCAATACTATTACAGTAAACATTGCTGGTTACGAGCCACAAACAGTAACGGTAAAGCAACCTAGCAATATAGTAATAGCTTTACAACAAGCTGTAAACATGCTAGACCAGGTAGTAGTAAGTGCCAATAAAACGGCACAAAAACGTAGTGAAGCACCTGTGGCCATTACTGTGATTAATAAACAAACCATTGACGAAACCAAAGCACAACGTATAGACAATGTACTGAACAAAGTAAGTGGTGTGTTTATGGTAAGCCTTGGCAACGAGCAACACCAAATGAGTATTCGTCAGCCAATGACCACCAAGAGTTTGTTCTTGTACATGGAAGACGGTATTCCTGTACGTACCACAGGTGTGTACAATCACAATGCTTTAATAGAACTAAACTTACCAGCAGCTAAAAGCATAGAAGTAATTAAAGGGCCATCATCTGCCTTGTATGGTGCTGAAGCAATTGGTGGTGCAGTAAACATTATTACACAAAGTGCACCAGCCTATACAGGTGGTAATGTAAGTGTGCAAATGAATAACACAGGCTACAAACGTGCCGATGCACAAGTAGGTACTTCAGTAGGTAAATGGGGCATTATTGCTAGTGGCTATTATGCTGATAAACGAAATGGTGTAATTGATTATAGTGACTTTCATAAAACCGGTATTAGTTTACGTACCGATTATAAAGCCAATGACAAAACAACTTGGAGTAATACATTGAGCTATGTAGATTATTATAGCCAAATGACTGGCTCGCTTGATAGCACCAAGTTTGCTACAAAAAACTACTTATCGCAACACACGTTCACCTTTAGAAGTGTGTATGCCTTGCGCATAAAATCGATGCTTACACATCAATGGAACAAACAAAGCGAAAGCAATGTATCGTTCATGTATAGAGATAATTCTGTAAAGCAAAATCCTTCGTATTCTGTTGGTAGCACTTCAAACCCTGCGGTGTTTCGTGGGCAGATAAATGACAATGCTTTTAAAACCTATGCTTTATTTGCACAGCATGTACAGCGCTTTGCATTTTTACAAAGTAAGTTAGTGGCTGGTGCTAGTTTAGATGTAAGCCTACAATCGTACTACGCTAAGTTTATCTCTATTCAAAAAGATTTGGTTAGTGGTAAATATGTAAGCTACACAATGCCTGCCAAAGATTCTATGTTGAGCGATTATACTACTGATATCACCAATATTGCATCATTTGTTAACTACGAAGCCAATATTACAAAGCATGTAAAACTAGTAGCTGCGTTGCGTTACGATGCGTTTACTTATAAATTCAATACCAACATCACCAAAGGCTCGCCTGATACTACCAATATGTATAGCAGAGTAACACCTAAAATTGGCTTCACGTACAACAACAAAGGCATTGGCTTCTATGCCAATTATAGCGAGGGTTACGTGCCACCACAGCTAACAGAGTTGTACAGCAATTCAGTAGCTAAAGTGCCTTATTTATTACCACAATCTTTCAAAAATTATGAAGTAGGTGGCTGGTTATCGCTAGTAAAAAACAAGTTGTATGTTGATTGGAGTTTGTATTTGTTAAATGGCACTGATGAAATTATTTCTGTAAGACAACCAGACAATACAAGCATGAACCAGAATGCTGGTAAAACTAGGCATTATGGTATTGAGTATGGTATTAATTACAAGCCAAATGCACAATGGGCATTTCGTTTTAGTGGTACAAATGCTAAACATGAGTTCGTTGAAAACATTGCTGGTGGTGTAAACTACAATGGTAAAGAAATGAGTGGCGCACCACGCTTTGTAAGCAATGCAGAAATAACTTACAAGCCTGTATTTGTAAAGGGTTTAAGAGTAAGTGCAGAATGGCAACACCAATCTAGATACTTTATGGATGACCTTAATAACTACCAATACAAAGGTTTTGATGTGGTGAATTTGAGGGCTGGTTATCAATACAAGTTTGTAGAAGTTTGGGTAAATGCACTTAACGCATTGAATCAATTTTATGCCATTAATGCAACTAAAAGTTCTACCGCTTCTGGTGGCACTTCTTACTCGTACACACTTGGCGATCCAAGAGAAATTACGGTAGGTGTTGCTTTAAAATTTGGCAAGTAGTTGATTACCGTATAGGCACAGTAGGCGCATAGTTTTCAATAATAGCAATGCTATGTGCCTATCTGTCTATGTGGTTCATTTTTAAATAAAAATCATGAAAAAGAAAATATACCAGTGGCATCGTACCACATCACTCATCATAGCAATACCAGTAATACTGTGGGCTGCAAGTGGTTTTATGCATCCAATAATGACCACCATTAGGCCCAAGGTAGTAACCCAATTTTTGCAAGCATCTGCAATAGATACTAACAAGATTGTAATGCCGTTACAAGAGGCGCTTGGTAATAATCATATCGATTCTATCACCAATGTTCGGTTTGTACATATTGATACCAATTGGTTTTATCAAGTACAAGTATCTAATAATAATGTGCCTTTATATTTAAGCACAAAAAATGGCAAACGCTTAGCTAATGGTGATTGGTTATATGCACAATACCTTGCGAGACTGTTTTTAGAAGGGCAAGAGAATAATAAAACCGAAAACAATAAAACTGAAGCATTAACTGCTACAGCAAGTACACACGACTGTTGCGATGCAGCTAGTGAATGTGTATTAAACAATAGTAAGGGTGCTAAAGTAACAGACGCAACATTGGTTACTGCGTTTGATAACGAGTATAAAAGCATCAATAGGTTGTTGCCAGTATATAAAGTGGCGTTTGCTAGGGCAGATGGTATTCGCATTTATGTAGAAACCACACAAGACCGTTTTTCATTTGCCATGGATAATAAACGAGCCATTTTTGATGCTGTTTTTAGATGGTTTCACAATTGGGGCTGGTTGTCGTTTTTAGGTAAAGGGCAATTTATTGTTGAGTTCATTTTAGTAGGCCTTGCCTTTTTAACAGCTTTAATGGGCATTTACATCTTCTTCATTACTAAAAGTAAAAATGTTGCTGGTAATTCAGTTGTAAAAGCTAGACGTAGCCATCGTTTCACGTCTATTAGTATTGCGCTGTTTACATTAATGTTTACGTTTAGTGGTGCTTATCATGCGTTTAATAAGATATTGCCTTCAAAGGAAAACAATGTATTAGTGGCACCAGCTTTTGCAAACAATCAACTAAACTTATCTATTACACAATTGCAACAAACTGTACATGCGCCTATTACTAATGTGAGTGTTGTAGCCATTAATGGTCAAGCTTATTGGCAGGTAAATAAAAAGAAACAATTTCAGACAAAAGCTGACTCAAAAAAGCCAAATAGCGATTTAATGAAGGCTAAAGTTGTTCTACCACCATCGGCTATTTACATCAATACTGCCGATAATAGTGTATTGCAAAATGGCGAGATTGTATATGCTAGTTATTTGGCTAGCCAATACAGCGGCCACACAAGTAATGAGATTGTAAAAATTGATACCATCGTAAAATTTGCAGACGAATATGGCTTTGTGAATAAAAGGCTGCCTGTATTTAAAGTGGCTTACAATACTAACCACAACGAGCGTTATTATGTAGAAACATGTACAGGAAAATTAGCTTTGCGTGTAGATGATATTGATGTAATTGAAGGCTATAGTTTCTCAATTTTACATAAGCATGAGTTTATGGCTTGGGCTGGCAAACCAGTAAAGGATTTTAGCACCATGTTTTGGGCTATGGCACAAATAGCATTGGTAATTATTGGTTTAGTGCTTTATTGTAAAATGAAAGCAAAAAAAGTAGCAAAAGCTTAAATAGTAATATCAATAATTTTGTCATTAAATTCGTAAAGTCAAAAAAATATAGAGTATGAAGTCGTTAAAAATGAGTTTGTTAGTAGCACTTGCAGTTTTTGTATCAAGTAGCGTTAGCGCACAGTTTAAACTAGCACAGTGGCCAGCATTAAAAACATTTCATGGTGTAATGAGCGAAACGTTTCACCCAAGTGAAGAAGGTAAATTAGAGCCAATAAAAACACGCTCAACAGAAATGTACGAAAAAGCGGTGGCTGTTTCTAAATCTGCAATGCCTGATGAATTAAAAGGCAAAAAAGGAATTAAAGAAGCAGTAGCAGAATTAGTAAAAGGCACTAAAGAATTAGATGCTTTGATTAAAGCAAAATCTAGCGATGAAGTAATTAAAACCAAGTTAGCGGGTCTACACGATACATTTCATAAAATAATAGAAACCTGCAATAAGGAAGACGAAAAGCACTAAACTATTTGATAATCAATCAGAATGTATCTGCACCATAATTCTATTGGCAGTGGTTCAAACCCCTGCCAATAATTTATATTGGGGTTGCGATTATGGTGTTATGTCTTTCTTTAAAATAAAACTGAATAGCTGCTAGTAGCTACTAGAAAAAAACCTAAGTAACCACATACTTGAACGTTGCATTTTCAAACACAAAACCAGCAATAGCTACCTAGTAGCAGATGCCTATGATGGTGCTTTTATAAAACAATGTACTACTGATTTTACAGACGCCTGTGCAGGTGCAAAGAAAGACACGACAATTTTAAAAGATACGCTAGGCATTGCGGGTAACGCAAGTATACTAGCCTACATTGGTCATGATGGGTTGATGGATTTTAAACTTACCAATACGCCCACTAAACAAGACAAACAACAAAGAGAGGCTATTATTCTTGCTTGCAAAAGCAAATGGTATTTTGCAAACATCATACAAAAAACTGGCGCTAAACCTTTGCTTTGGACCACCCAACTCATGTGTCCAGAAGCATATACTTTAGATGCTGCTTTAAACGGATGGCTTAAAAAGGAAACTGATACACAAATACATTTACGTGCAGCATCTGCTTACAGCAAGTATCAACATTGTTCTGTTAAAGCTGCTAGCAATTTATTGGTTACAAGCTACTAAACTTAAACAACCCATTGAAAAAAATTACAACTTACATACAAGGGCTTTCTACTTCGAGCAAAATAAAATGGTGCATTGGTATTGTATGCCTACTATGGTTCTACCTATCACTACCATCGCAACTATTTAATGCACCTACCTCTTTTGTAATTACTGATGCTAATGGTAATTTATTAAACGCAAGTATTGCAGCAGATGGTCAGTGGCGTTTTCCTTACAACCAACAAGTACCTGAGAAATTCACCAAGTGCATCACCACTTTTGAGGATAAGCGCTTTTATTACCATCCCGGTGTAGATCCTATTGCCATGTGTAGGGCCATTTGGCAAAACAGTAGAAACAGAAAAACGGTGAGTGGCGGTAGCACCGTTACCATGCAAGTAGTACGCTTGTATAAGCAACATACCAAGCGCAGCTTGTGGAATAAACTCACAGAAATAATTGCAGCCATTAGGCTTGAATGCAGTTACAAGAAAAAGTCTATCATGGCTTTATACGCTAGCAATGCACCTTTTGGCAGCAATGTGGTAGGTTTAGATGCTGCAGCTTGGCGTTACTATGGTAGAGATGCCAATCAATTGTCTTGGGGCGAAATGGCTGCGCTTGCAGTATTACCAAATGCGCCAGCATTGGTGCATCCTGGTAAAAACAGAAATACTTTGCTGTGTAAGCGAAATGAATTACTAGACAAGCTCGTTGCCAATAAAACCATCACCATTATAACAGCTAATTTGGCTAAGCTAGAACCACTGCCAAGTGAGCCGAAAGCCTTACCACAATTAGCACCGCATTTACTTGATAGATTTAAAAGAGATTATGGAATCATCAATAAAACCTCGCCAATTGCTACAAGCATTCAAACAACCATTGATGGTAATTTACAAGCACAAGTAAATCGTATTATTTTACAACACCACGAGCAACTAAAGGGCAATCAAATAAACAATGCTGCTGCGATGGTAATTGAGATTGAAACAGGCAATATCAAAGCATATATAGGTAATGTGTACGAGCCATCTAACCCAGAAATAGAAAGCCATGTAGATGTGTTAAGTGCAGTTCGTAGCCCAGGCAGTACGCTAAAACCCTTGCTATATGAGAGTTTGCTTACAGAAGGTACTATTTTACCTAAACAATTAATACCAGATATTCCTACACAAATAGGTGGCTATGCACCAGAAAACTTTGACCTTGGTTATGATGGTGCAGTGCCTGCAAATAAAGCCTTAAGTAGAAGTTTAAACATTCCTGCGGTACGTTTATTACAGATGTACAAGTACCAGCGCTTTTACGATGTACTGAAGCAAGCAGGCCTTACCACACTTAGCAAACCTGCTGATTTCTATGGCATGAGTTTAATATTAGGCGGCTGCGAAATTTCACCTTTTGAGTTAGCAGGTGTGTATAGTAGCATGGCTAGATTATACAATCACCAACAACAAAACAATGGTAAATGGAATGCTAAAGATTGGATGATGCCTAGGTATTTTAAGTTAACGGTCGACGGTCAACGGTCGACAGTTAACCAACAGCTATTCGACTACACCGCTATTTGGCACACCTTCAATGCTATGAATGAAGTGATGCGACCGGGTGAAGAAGGCTTATGGAATTTGTTTTCATCAGCACAGCGCATTGCTTGGAAAACTGGCACTAGCTTTGGTTTTAGAGACGGTTGGGCTATTGGCCTTACGCCTAAATATTGTGTGCTAGTATGGGTAGGCAATACCAGTGGTGTAGGTAGGCCAGACTTAACAGGTATTAATACTGCAGGCCCTATTTTGTTTGATATCTTTAGATTACTACCTAAAAGTGCTTGGTTTAATCCACCTACAAGTGGCTTTAACTATATCAATGTTTGCAAGCAATCTGGCTTTAAAGCGGCTATGGATTGTGGTGCTACCGATACTGTAATGGTAAGCACTGCTGCTAAAAATGCCCCAATTTGCCCTTACTGCAAGCGTATTAATTTGGATAAAACAGCTACTTATCGTGTAACAGATAATTGCGTAAGCCCTGCTGAAATGTTACATACATCGTGGTTTGTATTACCACCAACTATTGAATATTATTACCAACAAAAACATCCTGAATACAAACCTTTACCCAATTTTAAACCAGGCTGTAATACAGACGTAGCAAAGGTTTTAGATATCATTTACCCAGAAGAAGGCGCAAAAATTTATGTACCCATAGAAGCAAGTGGCATAAAAGGCAATACCATTTTTACAGCCACACATCGTACCAAAGGCAGTAAACTGTTTTGGCATTTAGATGATGCATTTGTAGGCACTACGCAACAGTTTCATCAGCTATCGCTTAACCCAAAACCTGGCCCGCACCTTATTACCATTATAGATGAACAAGGTAATAGCGTAAGCCGAAACTTTGAAATTTTGCAGAAAGAGAAGCACTTAAAATAGCAGGGGAAATATCGTAACTTCAATCTTCCAAAAACAGTAATTCCCATCTTTTCCACCATGCATTTTTGCAGGCTACATAGCACCTAGTTCTGTTGTACTTTTACACAGATGGCATTAGAACAATTAGATTTATTTGGCAATCCAGTAGTGGTGGAAACTTCTAAAAAAGAGAAGTCTAAATTGGTGCAACAGCCATTATTTGAGGCTGTGTTTAACGATGATATCACACCATCGTTTACCAATGCAACACCTGCTGTAGATACAACTACAACTAGCGACAATGCAGCCAAGTCTGCAGCATTTAACATAGAAACGGTAGAACCTATTACTGAAATTGTAGTACCTGCAAAGGCACCTACTACAGAACCTGCGCCACAACCATTTGTATATACCGATAATAATATTAGGGTTAAAGTAAAAGCTAAAGCACCTAAAAAAGAATTAGCACCTGCTATTGGCCTTACACCCAAACCTTTAATTATTGAAACGGTTGACATAAGACCAGAAGAAGAAGCGTTAGTAACTACCGCAACAACCATAGTTGCTACACCTATGCCAGCAAAACGAGCTGAACCAGAATATGTATCTAACCTTCATAAGCGTGGTAGAAAATCGCACAAAGACTTAGAAGCTAGCGCAGACCTTACCAATATACCAGACGACGACATACTCAATCAAAAGTTGTATTACGGCATTACAGAAGTGGCAGGTTGGTTTAATGTAAACGTGTCGCAAATACGCTTTTGGGAAAACGAATTTGACATTTTACAACCACGTAAAACTAAAAAAGGCGACCGACTTTTTAGAGTAGCAGATATCAAAAACCTTGAGTTAATTTACCACCTTATTAGGCAGCGTAAGTTTAGTATAGAAGGTGCAAAAGCTTATTTAAAAAACAATAAGCAGGCTGCAGATACTAATTTCAAGGTTACACAATCATTAACCAAGTTTAGGTCATTCTTACTAGAGTTAAAAGCCAATCTTGGCACTTAATTTAAGCAAGCAAATTATCGTATGAAAGCAATTATTATCGCCTTTTCAGCCATTGTATTATTATCAGCATGTGGTGCTAGTAAAAAAGCATCAACTAATTATCAGGTACTCGATTATCAAGGTAAAAAAATGTTGAAAGGTATTATTAATCGCAGCTTGATAGAAAGCGACACCGCTTTTACTTGGTTTAAAGAAAACATGCAATATGGCCAGCCAGATGCGGCTGCTGTTACTGCTTTTCAACAGCACAAAGCTGACTTTACAATGATTGTTTTCGGTGGTACTTGGTGCGAAGACACACAAAACTTATTACCACGTTTCTATAAGCTTGTAGATAAAAGTGGCTATCCTGAAAGCAACATTACGTTAGTAGCTGTAGATAGACAAAAAACCACGGTAAACAATTTGCATACTACCTACAACATTACCAATGTGCCTACATTTATTGTGCTAAAAGCAGGAAAAGAAATAGGCCGTGTAGTTGAATACGGTAAAGATGGCGACATGGTAAAAGAATTAGGTGCTATTGTAAGCAAGTTGTAAATGAATGATTGATACTACTTTGTGCTAATAGAAACGTATAATACCGAATGGGTAACGCAGTTTAATGCCATTAAAACGATACTTAATAATGCCTTACAACCGTTACCAATTATAATAGAACATGTAGGCAGTACTGCCGTACCACAACTAGCTGCTAAATCCATTATTGATATCGACATTGTTTTTAATGAAGCTATTATCAGCTTTGTCAGCATAAAAAATAAGCTAGAGGCTATTGGCTATTACCATAATGGCAACCAAGGTATTGCAGATAGAGAAGTGTTTAAAAGAAAACTATTAGCCCACCACCCTATTTTAGATACCATTTCACACCATTTGTACGTATGCAGCAGTAATAGCGAAGAGTTAAAAAAGCACCTCACTTTTAGAGACCATCTTAGAAATAATGACTCCGATAGAAATGCTTACCAAGCTTTAAAATTTACAATAGCAAAAGCTGCCAAACAGGATAGAAAATTGTACGCTGCATTAAAAGAAACACAAGCCACAGCTTTTATCAACGGCATTATCAACCAGTATTTATAGCCCATATTTATGCCACAGTTCAGGCATGTCAATTTCAAAATGTAAAGGTGCTTGCGTAGTTGGATGAACAAATGCTAAATAGTAGGATTGTAAAAAAATACTACCATCAGGTGTTGTACGCTTATAGCCATATTTTACATCACCTACAATAGTACAATTTATAGCAGCCAGCTGCGCTCTTATTTGATGAAAGCGCCCTGTAAGCAAGGTAATATCTAGCAAATGATATTTTAAAGACGATTGAATTAATACATAACCTAACTGCGCTTCTACACTATGTGCTACAGCCTTACTAAAGGCTTTTACCTTCTGTTGTTTACCATCTTTTAATAACCAATGTATTAGCGTAGCGCTTGCTTGTAGTGGTTCATTTGCCACAACAGCACGGTATTTTTTGGTTACTTGCCTATCGGCAAATGCCTTGCTTAACATAGTAAAGCTTGCAGTATTTTTGGCAAATAATACCAACCCACTCACACGTTGGTCTAGCCTATGTACAGGCTGCCAGCTTTCAGGCAAAGTATTGCTAATGTTATTGTTGCCAGATGCAGTTGCTTGCGATGCTAACCCCGCTGGTTTATCCACCACAGCAATATCAGCATCCTCATAAATAATGGTAGTCAAATGGATAAATTGAGGCTGTTAAAATGTTAATATGCAAAGAGCATCTACATAAGTAAATGCTCTTTGTAAAAATATTGTTTAATACTATAACTGAATTACTTCCTTTTAGGTAGTACTAAGCTATCAATAGGGTACTTTGCCTTTATACTGTCTCTTACTGTTTCGCACCAAGTAGCAAAAGACAGCTTTTCTGCATCCGTCAATACTGCATTTTTATGTATCAATGTATAGCTTTCTAAAGGCATCTCGCCTTCTTTAGTTTCCTCTATACATTCTTCAAGCTTTTTATACTGCCTAGCTATACGATAGGTGGTAAACTCATCAAAGTTCAAGTGTCGCTTACCATCTTTTATATGATTGTTAAGCCACCAAGCCACTGGTTGTACATTGCTATACCAAGGGTATCTGGTATTATTGCTATGGCAGTCGTAGCATGCTTTTATAAGCGTTTGCTCTACATCTGCTGGCACAGCATACAGCTTACTTATGTGGTGCGCAACAGGTGTGGCAGCTATATTTTTTGCTGGGCGAATAAACTGTATAACTACTAGTACTACTAGCAATACAATACCAATATACTTGAATGCTTTTTTCATGGTGTTTAGTATTAGTCAACTAGAATATTTCCAGTCATTTCTTTAGGTATAGGCAAGCCCATCACTGTTAATATACTTGGGGCAATATCGCCTAGCTTACCAGGTTTTACACCGCCTTTGTAAGTATTAGACAATACAAACAATGGCACTAAGTTTACGCTGTGCTGCGTATTTGGCGAGCCATCTTCATTTACCATATTATCTGCATTACCGTGGTCAGCCGTTAAGAATACCGTATAGCCGTGTGCTAGCGCAGCGGTTGCTACTTTCTCTACACAAGCATCTACTGCTTCTACAGCTTTTACTACGGCACTAAACACACCGGTATGACCTACCATATCTGCATTTGCAAAGTTCAAACAAATAAAATCTGCGTACTCTTTTTCTATTTCTGGCACTAATTTATCAGCTAGTTCGTAAGCACTCATTTCTGGTTGCAAATCGTAAGTAGCTACTTTAGGGCTTTGTGCCATTATGCGTGTTTCACCTTCAAATACAGCTTCTCTACCACCACTAAAAAAGAAGGTAACGTGTGGGTATTTTTCTGTTTCTGCAATACGTATTTGTTGCTTACCATTTGCAGCTAAAACTTCACCCAAAGTATTATTAAGGTTATCATTCTCAAACATCACATTTACACCCACAAATGTTTTATCGTAGTCAGTCATGGTGGTGTAATGCAAGTCTAACTTAGCCATATTAAACTCATGAAAGTCTTTCTGCGTAAGTACTTCAGTAATTTCTCTACAACGGTCTGTTCTAAAGTTAAAGCAGATAACAGCATCACCATTTTTCACTTTTGCCTTATTGCTATCAACCTTACCATTAATAATAGGCTTTATAAATTCATCAGTTACATCTACTGCATACGATTTTTCTATCGCACCAATAATATCGTAACTCGTTTCGCCAATACCATTCACAATCGCATCGTAAGCTAGTTTTACTCTCTCCCAGCGCTTATCTCTATCCATGGCATAATACCTACCTGTGATAGTAGCAATCTGCCCAACAGTATTTTCTAAATGTTTTTCTAAATTACTTACAAAGCCCAAACCGCTTTTTGGGTCGCAGTCGCGGCCATCTGTAAAAGCATGAATATAAACTTCTGTTAAACCTTGTTCTTTACAAGTATCAACTATTGCTTTTACATGCGATGTATGCGAGTGCACACCACCATCGCTTACTAAACCTAGTAAATGCAAAGGCTTGCCATTCTCTTTCGCATACTTAATAGCAGCAAGCAAGGTTGGGTTTGTATGAAATTCTTTGTTGCGTATAGCTACATTAATGCGCTGTAATTCTTGATACACTATTCTACCAGCACCAAGGTTTAAATGCCCTACCTCACTGTTGCCCATTTGGCCTTCTGGCAAGCCTACTTCTTCGCCACAAGTAACCAACGTACTGTGCGGATATTTTGAATATAACGAACTAACAAACGGCGTTTTTGCGTTTTGAATGGCATCTGCGGTTTTTGACTTTCCTAAGCCCCAACCGTCCATAATAATTAAAATTGCTTTCGTACTCATGGGCATAAAACTAAGACATTTGATTATTCAATTTCCTTTGCTACATTTAAACCCGATACTTTGGCATGTTTTTAGCCTTTAAACCCTTAATAAACCATAAAAAATGAAAAAGATTTTAACCCTAATGAGCTTATGTTTCGTGCTGTTTTCCTTCAAAACAGCCGACAATGTACCAGCCATTATTAGCGCTTTAAAAACCGGTAATGCAGAAGAAACTAGCAAATATTTTGACAACTTTATAGATTTAAAATTGCCCGAAAAAGACGAAATTAAAAATGTGGGCAAAACGCAAGCTAGTCTTACGTTTCAGAGTTTTTTTAAAGACAATGGCATTAAAGGTTTTGAGCTTACTAGCCAGCGAGAAATGGGTGCAACAATGTACCTTGCTGGTAAATTGCAAAACGCAGGCAAAGGTTATAATATTACCATTTTACTTAAAAATAAAGATGGTGAGAAACAAATTATTACAGTGCGTATCAACTAGTTTATTTACCAACATAATTACACGATAAAGGCGATGAAATTCATCGCCTTCATTGTTGTATTGAGTATTTGTAAACCAACTTTTGTACTACTATTTAGCTGCTGTTGTGTCACTCACTTATACGTTCTTATCGCTATGCAGCATTTGCGTAGCGTAGTTTTAAAACGGTGCATCGCCATCAATACCATCATCAAAGTTGCCAGTATTCATTTTACTGCCTTGCACAAAAAATCTACCGCCGCCACCATTATCTGGGGCGCCGCCAACAGGCGAGCTAGGTGTAGGCGCTATCGGTTTCCAATTGCCAGCAGCACTACCAGTCATCATACCACTATTTCTATCAGTAATATCTTCAAAGCGTTGAATATGCAAGTGCGCCTGTAATATAACATTATCTAACGAACCATTACGGTGCTTTGCAATACGAATATGCGTTTCACCCTTGGTACTTTCGCCACTTTCATTGTTATGAATTTCGTGGTATTCAGGGCGGTAAATGAACATTACCATATCGGCATCTTGTTCTATCGCACCAGATTCTCTCAAATCACTCAACTGTGGTATTTTACTTTCTTTACGGGTTTCTACTGCACGGCTTAACTGGCTCAGCGCAATAATTGGAATATTTAACTCCTTTGCTAAAGCCTTTAAGTTTCTAGAAATATTACTAATCTCTTGCTCACGGTTACCGTTTTTATTATCGGCACTACCGCTCATTAATTGCAAGTAGTCAATAATTATAATGCCAACGTTGTGCTTATTTACCAAACGTCTTGCCTTTGCTCTAAATTCAAAAATGTTTAAGGCTGCCGTATCATCAATGTAAATAGGGGCAGATTCTAAGCGTTTAATACCTTTTGTGTGTAACTGTTGGTACTCGTAATCTTCCATTTTACCACGAGTAATTTTCTCTAATGGTATTTCACTTTCGGCACTTAAAATACGCTGCACCAACTGTGCAGCACTCATTTCTAAACTAAAAAAACCAACAGCAGTAGGCTTAATGCTATTGAGCGCAGCATTACGTGTAAGGTTAAGCGCAAAGGCCGTTTTACCCACAGATGGACGAGCCGCTAAAATAATTAAATCCGTAGGTTGCCAGCCATATGTAATACGGTCTAGACTAGGAAAACCACTAGGCACACCAGATAGCTCTTCTGTTTTGGTACGCATTTCATCAATACGTGTTACAGCTTGTGCCAAAGCTGTACTCATTTCTTTATAATCGGCCTTTAAAAAGTGCTTGGTTACGTTAAATATTTTCTCTTCACTTTCATTCAATAGATCAAATACATCGGTGCTATCCTCATAGGCATCACCAATAATTTCACCACTAATGCGTATCAGTTCTCGCTGAATAAACTTTTGCAACACTATTCTTGCGTGTGCATCTATGTTGGCCGTACTTACAACTGTATTGGTAAGTTTGGTTACAAAATAAGGCCCACCAACAGCTTCTAGCAATTCTTTAAAACGTAGTTCTTCAACCACAGTTAAGATATCAATGGGCTGGCTTTTTTGCTGCAAGCTCATCATGCAACGAAAAATATGTTCGTGCGCTTCTACATAAAAACATTCTGGTTTTAAAATCTCACTTACGGTATCAAAAGCACTTTTCTCAAGCATAATAGCCCCTAGCACAGCTTCTTCTAAGTCACGTGCTTGAGGTGGTACTTTACCAAAGGCCATCGTACCCAAATCAACGGTGGTTTTTCTGCGTTTACGGTCTTTATTAAGTGAGGTTAGATCCATTATATCGTTACTAGTTTTTTAGTTCTTAATTGTTGCTGCTATCCCCGCAACCATGTTACCAAATTGTTACGGGGGAGCGAATATGACTTAGAAAATCTAGAATAAAAACAAATTGACTATTAATATTAATGCACACTGGTTCAACAGGCTATGCACAAGTTAGGCATGTTAATTCACATAAATACAAAAGCTTATCCACCAAAAACAAAAGTTTTACGCTTTTTACACATGGTAATACACAAATTGATGTGCAGAATAATTTTGAAAAAAAATTGTGTTGTATTGGAATTGTAAGCAATATTGGCAAATTGGTTTTTTGCTATATAGCAGCCTTTGTGGATTGTATTTACCTCCTAATAGCACAAAAAAAGTGCGCCCAATTAGGTACGCACTTTACATATTTTATAACCACTACTTTAAGCTGATAAAGATATATTTTCTAGTCGTGTTGGTGGTTCATGATCTATCAATTTAATAATACCGACTGCGTTAAACACACGCATAACTTGGTATGTTAAATCAAACTCAAACCAGCGCTTTGCAAAGTTGGCATCGGCTTTGTCAAAATGGTGATTATTTTGAAACAATTCGCCCATTAGTAAAACACCCCAAGGTGATGTATTTTTTGAATGATCACCATTATTGAAATTGCTGTAGCCGTATTTATGCCCACACCAGTTTACAATAGCGCCTTGTATTGGCCCCATTAAAAAATGGATAGGCAACAACAGAAACCACCAATAACTAGGTGCATACACAGTATATACAGTAGTGTAAGCTGCCATAAATAAAAATCTTGTAAAAGAATGATGCCCAATTTTATCCAACTTATCCCAAACGGGTAAATAATCTTTGGTAAACTGAGGTTCTGGCAAATTTTTACCAGTTAAAAAACTACGAAAAATAAGAATCGTACTACGCATCATTTGGTACACATCTTTAAAAAAATGTGGGCTGTGCGGGTCTTTCTCGGTATCGCTATAAGTGTGATGCATTCGATGCATAACCCCATATGCTCTTGGCACTAAGTAAGATGAACCCTGTACCAGCCAAGTACTGACGTAAAAAATTCGCTCCCAATTTTTACTAATCTCATACATTTTATGAGATGCAAAACGATGTAAAAAGAACGAATGAAAAAACAATGATAAGAACCAATGCGTAAAAAAGAATACTAAAATGACAAGCATAAAAAAGGGTTAAAAAATTGAAGGCGAGAAAGATATAAGTTTCTGTGGAATAAGAATTTTATTATGCAACTTTTCTACCCTTGTTTAAATAAGTGTGGATATAATTGTTGTTTTCTACATCAAATTATTTATTATTTCGCGGTAATACTGTAAGATACGATTATGTAGGCTAATTAGATGTTAAATAATAGATACGAATTTATATTTACCTTTTTTTGCCTTACCTGCATTACCTATCCTTTTAGTATTTATCTTTTTAACTTAGATGCCTAATCATTTGATTATGAAATGGTTTTTAATTCTCTTTATTTCTTTTTTAGTTATATCTTGTAACAATCATAAAATAATACTTGAAGGTGTTAGGTTCACACCAGAATATTTTAGAAATAATATGTTTTGGGGCGAGAATGAGATGGCAATTAAAACGATGAATCTTTACTTATTAGTTACTGGTGTAATTGATACAACTTCTGAAACACCACCAATAAAAGTGGCTTTTATAGCAATCGATAATAAAACAATTCAATTAAATTATAGCAACCAGACTGTAACAGGCAATGATATTGTAGAAACATATACAGGAAATGGTTACACTCTCACCACAATGAAAGATATAAAAATAGATTCACGTGGTGTTAAAAAAGCAGTTGTCTTAATTACTAAAGAAGGATTGTTGTCAAAATATGAATTTATTGGTAAAGATGGGACTCAATAAAAAGAAAGGAAATTTTAAACCATTCTTTACAATATGTATCTGTATATTAGTATTGAAAATTTTAACCACCTAAAAATTACACAATGAAAAAAATGTTTTTTCTATTGATGATTGTTGGCCTTGCTGTTGCACCAACATTGTCTCATGCGCAAGACAGCACAAAAACTAAGAAAAAAATGGAAATGCGCAAAGCATTAAGAGATAAATGGCAAAATGCTACACCAGAGGAAAAGGAAAAAATGAAGGAAAGGGTTAAAGAAATGAAGGCTAAGTATGACAGCCTACCACCAGAAAAAAAAGCCGAAATAAAAGAAAAAATGCAAGCTAGAAAAGATGCACAAAAGAAATATTAAATTATGTTCCTATATTAAAAAAGGGAGGCAAATATGTTTATTTGCCTCCCTTTTTGTTTAGTAACTGCAATAAATGTTCGTCAAAAGCAACAATATTTCTTAAAAGTGTTTCTTTATGAAGCATTACTGTTGTTATTTTGTTTAAACCATTACTAATGAGGCTTTTATTACTTTTTGCAACTATCGTTATCTCAATGCAAAATACAAATGCACAGAGTGATACATCAATAGCTATTAAAAACCAATCTGTATATAGCTTCTTACTTCATAATGCTACAATTTTAGTACATACTAAACAGGTTGAAAACACGAGAGGCGCAAGGCCAAGAGGTGCAGCATTAGAATGGTCAACTTTACATAGTGGTTATAGCACTTATAAGAAGTGGGGGTTTTTGAGTAGAAATGGGTTGTTAATTAGTTATTTTGACTTTAATACACCAATTCTTGGCAAGGCCTATAATGTGGGCTACTTTATAGAACCAATATTTAAAGTAGGTAACAAAGCAGAGCTACGTATAAAAGGTGCGCTTGGTATAGGGTATCTTACTAGCCCTAACGTAAACCTAAAAGACACGAGTATAACGGCAAATTTTAATTATGGCTCCAATTTGAATGCTTACATACAATTATCTATAGGTGCATCAGTGCATATTAGCAAGCATTTTAGTGGTTACTTAAGCGGAAATTTTAATCATAATTCAAATTCGGGCTTTGCATTACCAAATAGAGGGATTAACTACCCTTCATTGTCAGTAGGTATTTTATACCACAGCAGCGATAATCGTTTGCCATCTTATCAAAGAGTAAAAGATAAAAATTGGAAGAATAATAATATGGCTCAATACTACACTGGTATATTTAATGCTTTTAAAGATGGCTGGACCGGTGTGGGTATTAAATATAAAAAGCAATTACTAGTAGGCGCTACTGTATTTGCAACCAAACGTGTAAGTAATGTAAATGCGCTTACTGCTGGTATTGAGGCATATTACGATGGGGGTTTAGCACTTACAAAGCGAAGTACAAATGACAACACATCTAGTTTTTTTGCAAGCGTGTTAGTTGGTAACGAATTCTATTTAAGTAAGTTTATTTTAAGTCAGCAATTAGGTTTTCACGTATACAGAAATACAGATACTTACAATGAGATTTATCTTAAAAATATTAATACTGTTAAAAACTTATATCAGCGGTATGGCATTACTTATCAGCTTACCCCAAAATACCGCATTGGGTGTAGCTTTTTAGCAAGGGCAGATTTCGCTGATTTCTTTGATTTTAGGCTATTGTATCGCATTAAATAAAGCAGATTAGATATAGTAAATTGAAACGCCACATCATTTCGATGTGGCGTTTTTAATTTTAAGCACAGCAATTTACACTGCGCCAGTAAATTGTTTTAAGAAACGAACATCATTTTGGCTGTACAAGCGTAAATCATTTACCTGATATTTTAACTGACAAATACGTTCTACCCCCATACCAAATGCAAAGCCCGTGTATTTGTTACCATCTATACCAAAGTTTTCAAGCACTTTTGGATGCACCATACCACTACCTAAAATTTCTACCCAACCAGTGTGCTTACATACATTACAGCCTTTGCTATCGCAGATAAGACAACTTATATCCATTTCTGCACTTGGCTCGGTAAAAGGGAAATAGCTTGGGCGAAAACGTACTTTTACATCTTTACCAAACATTTCCTGCACAAAGAAATATAGTGTCTGTTTCAAATCTGCAAAGCTTACATTCTCATCTATATACAACCCTTCAACTTGATGGAAAAAACAATGCGCTCTTGCACTAATAGTTTCGTTACGATAAACACGACCAGGACAAATAACCCTGATTGGTGGTTTTTGGTGTTCCATTACCCTTGCTTGTACACTACTTGTGTGTGTACGAAGTAACCAAGCTGGGTTTTGGCTAATGTAAAACGTGTCTTGCATATCACGTGCAGGATGGTCTTCTGGCAAGTTCATCGCACCGAAATTGTGCCAATCATCTTCAATTTCTGGCCCTTCAGATACCGCAAAACCTAGACGTTTAAAGATGCTAACTATTTGATTGCGTACAATGCTTAAAGGGTGACGTGTACCCACACCAACAGGGCTACCAGGTAAAGACAAATCTATTGAAGCACCAGCATCTGCAACGGTAGCAACACTAGCTTGAAGTGTTTCAAATTTATTTTCGGTAAAAAATTTAAACTCGTTTAGTATTTGGCCAAAAGCCTTTTTCTGATCGTTTGGTACGTTTTTCATTTCGCCCATCACGCTTTTTACTAAACCTTTTGTACCAAGATATTTAATACGAAATGCTTCTACCATATCTGCATTGGTAGCTTCTGCGGCAGCAATTTCTTGCTTATACAATTCTATCTGCTGTAACAACTGTTCCATTTGGCGAAGATAATAGTGAAAAGTGAATTGTAAGTGTTATCACAGCAAAGCGCTGATTAGTTTACCATTTATACTAATGATTATTGAAAACTTACCAATGTCATATCAAAATAAATAGGGGCATTTTCTGGTATTATAACTACACCTGCTTGCGTTCTTGCACCTTGACAGCCATATGCGAAGGCCGAAGGAATTAATAACTTAATTCTACCACCAGCTTTAATTTTAGGTAACCCAATTTGCCAACCAGTTATTAATTGGTTTAAATAAAAAGAAGCAGTACTATCTGTTTTTGTAGAATCGAATACATTACCATTTAATAAAGTACCTCTATATTTTACTCTTACCAATGAATTAGCATTTGGCGACGTAGTTCCAGTACCAGCTGATATAATTTGGTAATACATACCAGAAACATCTTTTGTGGTAGTAATATTATTAGCTGTTGCAAAATTGATTAATCCAGTAGAATCATTAGCCACAGGCGTGTTAGTGCAAATAGTGTTTGTTGATTCAGAAGCTTTGCCACAACTAACTACGTAAAAAGAAGCCGCTATCAAAGCTGCTATAAACACAATTTTCTTCATAATATTTTGGGTGCTTTATAAAATTAATAGCCTCTTACATTTTTGCCTTCCATATAGTTTAAAAAGGCTTTGTTACAAACCCTATTACCACCTGGTGTTGGATAATTACCCGTAAAATACCAGTCACCTGTATTGGTAGGGCAGCTATCATGCAAGTCTTCTATGGTTTGATAGATGACCTGTGTAGGAAAAGTGATGTCTTCTGGCGTAATTAACTGCGCAATTTTAATGGAAATTTCTTCGGTAGTAAAAGGCTTATAAATTTGGCGCACCACATTTTCAGTATGTAATTGATTAGTGCGTTGCAATTCTTTAATCCTTTCTTGCGCCTCGGTTAAAATATGTTCTAAGCCACGTTCTTTAAGTAATTCAATCGCAGCACGAAAGGCAATAAAATCGCCTAGTTTGCTCATATCTATACCATAACAATCTGGGTAGCGAATTTGTGGTGCAGAAGAAACAACGATTATTTTCTTTGGTTTTAAACGAGCTAGCATACGCACAATACTTTCCTTTAAAGTAGTACCACGTACAATGCTATCATCAATTACTATCAACGTATCTTGATGGTTACGAACAGTGCCATAAGTTACATCATAGACGTGTTGCACCATTTCATTTCTGTTATCATCGTTGGTAATAAATGTGCGCAGTTTTACATCTTTAATGGCAATTTTTTCTTGGCGAATTTTACGAGTAACCATTTCAGTAAGTTTCTCTTCGCTAAAATCATTACCCCAGCTTAAAATACGCTCTACTTTTATCTTGTTTAAATAATCTTCCATGCCTTTTACCAAACCATAAAAAGCTACTTCAGCAGTATTTGGTATATAAGAGAAAATGGCATTTTTTAAATCATAGTTAATATCTTCTAGTACACGCTTGCTTAAATGATAGCCCAATGCAATGCGCTCTCTATAAATTTTTTCGTCGCTACCGCGGCTAAAGTAAATACGCTCAAAACTACAAGCACGGCGCTCTTTGGGTTCTACAATTTGCTGTATAGAATAATTGCCTTT
Organism: Parasediminibacterium sp. HNIBRBA5674; assembly: GCF_056745525.1. Taxonomy (NCBI): domain Bacteria; kingdom Pseudomonadati; phylum Bacteroidota; class Chitinophagia; order Chitinophagales; family Chitinophagaceae; genus Parasediminibacterium; species Parasediminibacterium sp. HNIBRBA5674. The sequence goes on from NZ_JBQWIE010000007.1 coordinate 89,040, forward strand.
ATCATCTACAATTAGACCCATACCTGGCATTAATTCTAGCACTTCATTTTCGCCTACATTAAATGCGGTACGTATAGAAGCTCTTTCGCTTGCAGCTACAATTACTTCATCATTAATATAATAATAAGCAGGACGAATACCATGCGCATCACGCATTACAAAGCTATGACCATTACCTATTAAACCGCCAATGGTATAACCACCATCAAATAATGGGATGGCTTTTTGTAACACATTTACAAGGTTGGCACAATTAGGACTTTCAGCATCTTCTTTTACCAAAAAATGATGAATTACTTCCATCATTGCAGCAAGGTCGCTTTGCTTTTGAAAAATACCAGGTTCTATGTTTAGTAAATCGTAAAGTTCTTCGGTATTTACTAAATTAAAATTACCCGCTAAGGCTAAATTTCTCCCAGGTTGTGTATCACGTTTTATAAATGGATGACAGAATTCTACATTGTTTTTGCCTTGTGTACCATAGCGTAAATGGCCTAATAACAATTCACCCAAATAAGGCACATGGCCTTTCATTAATCCTGGATGTTTGGTAATATCGGGCTGATATTTAGCTAATTCTTGTACTTCTGCGCCTACTTTGGCAAAAATATCGGCTATAGGTTGTGGTGCGTTGCTACGTAATCGTGAAAGGAAGGAATAACCTGGCTCAACATTTAATTTTACTGAAGCAATACCAGCACCATCTTGACCACGGTTGTGTTGCTTTTCCATTAACAAATATAGCTTGTTTAAGCCATACATTACAGTGCCATGTTCTTGCAAATAATAAGAGAAAGGCTTTCTTAAACGAATATAGGCGAGGCCACATTCGTGTTTTATTTCGTCGCTCATAGTAAAAATAAAGGGCGAAGTTACAACCTCGCCCTTGTTTAAAAATGTTATTTATGCTTGCTGCTGCAATTGTTTGCCCAACCACAGAAATTCTGTTATAAAAGTGTGTATTTGTTTTTCAAAACTTGCATCAATTAATTGATTATCTGCGTCGAACTTTTTATCAATGTGCGGCACTATTAATAAACTTGGGCTTGCAATACCAAACAATGCTGGCACTAGTAATAGTAAAGGTTGTGTACCTCTTGCACCACCAAGTGCACCTGTAGAAGCAGTGCAAAGACCAAAAGCTTTACGTGCTTGCTTAGGAAAATGATCGAACAGATTTTTAATTTCTGATGTGTAACTACCATTGTATTCTGGTGTAACAATAATGAATGCATCGGCTGCAAACATGCGCTGTGTTAATGGCTTGTATTGCTCAGGTGTATTTTCTACCGAATTAAAAACCGTTTCTAAAAAGCCCAATTTCCATTCTCTTACGTCTATTACACCAACTGTATGTTCTGCATGGTGTTGCTGAATATATTGCTGTAAATATTTTGCTATTCTTACGGTAATGCTTGCTGCTCTAGGGCTTCCTGAAACGATTTCGATGGTCATGATGTGAAAAGTGAAAGGTGAAAAGTGAAAGTCTTGACAATGGTTTGCCATTTCACGTTTACCATTTCACATAATTTAATGATTAATAGGTACTTCAATTACAATAAACTCAGTGTCTTGTTCAATATCTAGCAGAATCGTATTTGTTTGCCAAATACCAATAGCATCTCTTTTATTAAGATTTTGGCCGCAAATATTGGCTTTTCCTTCAACAATAAATACAAAAACGCATTTGTTAGTAGGATTTAACGAGTACGTAAGCGCTGTTTTTTCGGTAAAACACCCCAAACTCAACTTAGCGTTTTGATTAATCCAGCAATGTTAATGATTGAAAAATTTTTAAAGATGAATGATTAAGCTTGTTTTACCATTTGAATTGAGAAGTTCAATTTCACATCATCGCTTACTACCACACCACCAGCTTCTGTTACAGCGCTCCAAGTAAGGCTAAATTCTGAACGGCTGATTTTGCCAGAAATATCAAAGCCTGCTTTAAACTGACCATAAAAATCTGTCATAGTACCGCCGTATTCAACAGCCAATACAACAGGTTTAGTTACATCTTTAATAGTCAAGTTACCAGCTAGTTCGTAATCGCTACCATCAACTTTTTTAAACGATGTAGATAAAAAGCTTAATGTTGGGTATTTAGCCGCATCAAAAAAGTCTTCACTTTTTAAGTGACCATCTCTTTGTTCGTTGCCCGTAGAAATGGTGTTAATGTCTGCGCTAAAGCTAATTTTAGCATCACTTAAATCGGCTTGTTCTGCTTCTAAAGTTGCATCAAAACCAGTGAAGCTACCAGTTACAGTACTAATCATTAAGTGTTTTACTTTAAATGTTACGTCGCTGTGCATTGCATCAATTTTGTAAGTTGCCATTGTTTTAAATTTTTTGCCCCCAGCCCCTAAAGGGGTGTTATTGTGGAGGTTGTTATTAATAATTGTTTGTTAAGAATTTTATTTTTTACTCCCCTTTAGGGGTTGGGGGCATCTTCTATCAGTACACCCATTTTACCCATTTGATAATCTCTAAAAGCCTCCATAATTTCTGTTTGATAGTTCATTACAAAAGGTCCATGAGATGCGATAGGTTCGTTGATTATTTCGCCACTACCTACAAATAGCATCGTATCTTCTGTAGCGGTAATGGTAAAACTGTCGTCATCGTTATTCATCAGTGCAAGTTGTTTGGTTGTAACTGCATCTGTATCATTAATGAGTACTTTGCCTTTCAATACATACACCAATGTGTTATGGCTTGCATTGAAATTGAACGTATAACTACCGCCAGCTTTCATTTCTACCATTGCGGTTGTTACATCAGTAAATGTTGGTATAATGCCTTTTGTACCATTTACATTGCCAGCAGGCACTCTTACAATAGTCAAGCCATCTTCTGTAACAATGGTTGGCGTTTCCTCTGCTGTAGCAGGATAATAAGCCGGCTGATTCATTTTATGTGCAGCGGGTGTATTTACCCATACTTGCAATAACTCTTGTTCACCACCATAATTAAAAATATCTTCAGGTACACGTTCGCTATATATAATGCCCATACCTGCGCTCGTCCATTGCGTACCACCTGCATACACTTTATGATTATTGCCTCTGCTATCTCTGTGATGCACACCACCACGGTAAATAAAGCTTATAGCGCTAAACCCACGGTGAGGATGTGGCCCTACACCTTGTTGCTCTATGGGTATATGTTCTTCAATTTTAGCAATGCCATGGTGAAATACTAAAAACGGACTAAAAAATTCACCATTGTTTGGTAGTAATTCTTGCACTTTGATGCTGCCTACATTAATAGGTCTGCCACCAATAATTTTATTAACTGATCTCATTGTTTTTCTTGTTTAATGTAATAACATTGGTACTTCTATTAGTAAAAATTCTGTGTCTGTATCTGCGGTTATATTTTGCAAATCTGACTCGGTAATACCTAAGCCATCTCTTTCTTCTAAAGCAATACCATTTACAGTAACACTACCTTTTATTACAAACACATACACACCACTTTTTGCATTGTGTAAAGTATAGCTAGTAGTTTGTGCCGCTTCAAAATTGCCTAGTGTGAACCATGCGTTTTGGTTAATCCAGACAGCCTCAGCATTATCTGGCGCTACTACTGTTTGTAAAGTATTTTTGCGCTCAGCAAGTGGGAATGATTTTTGTTCGTAACGAGGTGCAATGTTTCTTTCTTTTGGAAGCACCCATATTTGTAAGAATTTCACTTCTTTATTATGGTTAGAATTTTTCTCGCTATGTGCAATACCGCTACCTGCACTCATTATTTGTACATCGCCTTGTTTAATAATTTCATGTCTGCCCGTAGTATCGTTATGTTCTAAATCGCCACTTAATGGTATAGATACTATTTCCATATTATCGTGTGGGTGTTTTCCAAAACCCATACCACCTGCAACGGTGTCATCGTTTAGGACACGTAGTGCACCAAAATTCATTCTCTCAGCACTGTAATAACCTGCAAAACTGAATGTGTGATAACTATTTAACCAGCCATGGTTTGCATGACCTCTTGTGTTCGCTTTATGTAATATCGTTTTCATGATTCTTATTTTTTAATTACGTGTATATACATCTATTTTTTCAAAAAAATTCATTCTTTTTCTCTTACTTTTTCAAGTAAACTATTCAGTACTGTAGCATCAGTTTCTGTAATAGAAACACAGTTCACATATTTTGTATCAATAGCAAGTGTGCTTGACTCCAAAATACTAATGCCAGCTTGCGTAATTGTTATCACTGTTTCACGTTTATCTTCTAAAGAAGTAGCACGCTTAACGAGTTTTTTAATTACCAAACGGTCTATAATCCTTGGTACGTTTGAGTTTTGCTCAATCATTCTACAAGCTATATCTCTTACGCACATTTGATCAGGATACTTACCTTTTAATATACGCAATACATTATACTGCTCATGTGTTAATCCAAATTCTTTCAATTCTTTACTCACTAGGTTCTTTAACCACCATGCAGTATAAAGAACATTCAACGATGCTTTCTGCACTTCATTCTTAAATTTTGTACTCTGTATTGCTTGTTCTAGTTTCATTAACAACACAAATGTATGTATATACATCTAATTTGCAAAATTATTTTTCTCTTTTCTATTACGTATAAAGTGAAGCAGTCTTAAATAATTATGGCGAGATATTTTCTGCATTAACATATTTTATAAATAATTTTTATGTTTTTATATTTCTCTTTTTTAATTCTACATGGTTGAAAGAGTCGCATACTACATCTGTAGTATTATCTTCAACAAAAGAACATAAAGTACTTTGTATCCTTTGCGGCCAAAATTCCACACTACTAGCTAACTTGGTAACTTATACACCCTATTTGTTATTCGCTTATCCCCAAAGTGACCCTTAAAGATGTTTTTCAAAGCGGTTCTTAAAACTATAAAGATAATGTCAACAAATTGTTTGTGTCCTAACAGTAGCCTATTGGGGTGGTATACCCACCTAAAAGGTGAACTGTATTTACCTTTTAGGTAAAAGAACGGAGGTAACACCTTAACTACCGCCACCTATTGAGGGCTCTCTTGTCCTAAAAGGTTACCCACTCTTCGACTTTCCCCTCAACAAAAGGTAAACCTATTATAAACCCTAGAGCAGCTATAAAATAGTAAAAAATAAACTCGTTATTATAGATTGAAAATCGGAATGTCATTTGTAGCTGTATAGATTGTTCCGAAGGGCAAGTCGAAGTACAGATAAAAGGCATATCTAATGTAAAAAGAATTAAAATATAATATTTGTATAGCTACAGCAGGATTTATTCATTAACCAGTATAGCTATTTTAGAACAAAGCAATTTTACCACCACTGTTCGCTACTATAAAAAAGCCCCAATACTTCTTAAGTATTGAGGGCTCGATATAGTATTAATGATATAGTGCTATTTCAATCTTCTCAAGTATTCACCGTAGCCACTTTTAGCATATTTATCTGCTAGTACCAGCAGTTGTTCTTTGGTAATAAAGCCCATACGGTAAGCTACTTCTTCTATGCAACCTATCTTTTGGCTTTGGCGTTTTTCTATTACACGCACAAACTCACTGGCATCTGCCAATGAGTCAAACGTGCCAGTATCTAGCCATGCCGTACCTCTGTTCATTACACCCACATGTAGCTGTTGTTGCTCTAGATACACACGGTTTACATCCGTTATCTCATACTCACCCCTTGGAGATAGTGGTATATTCTTAGCTATTTCCACCACTTGATTATCATAAAAATACAAGCCAGGTACCGCGTAATTAGACTTTGGTGCTACGGGCTTTTCCTCTATAGATAGAGCCTTAAAGTTGTCATCAAAATCTACTACACCATAACGCTCTGGGTCGTTTACTTCGTAGGCAAATATGGCGGCACCGTCTACATCGTTAAAAGATTGTAGTAGCTTACTAAATCCTGCACCGTAAAAGATATTGTCACCCAATACTAAAGCTACTTTATCTGTACCCACAAAGTCTGCACCTATTACAAATGCCTGGGCCAAACCATTCGGTTTTTCTTGTACCGCATATTCAAATGTGCAGCCAAGGTCTTTACCATCGCCTAATAACTTCTTAAACTGTGGCGAGTCTTCAGGTGTGGTAATGATTAATACTTCTTTAATACCAGCCAACATGAGTACCGATAATGGGTAGTAAATCATGGGCTTATCGTAAATTGGCATTAATTGCTTACTAATACCTTTTGTAATAGGATACAATCTTGTACCGCTACCGCCTGCTAGTATGATGCCTTTCATGATGATTTCGAGTTTGAAGTGATGATTTATTACGTTAATCGTTAGTCGTATTTCGGTAGGAATTTACTAGCGTTTACCAATTTTCGATTAACGGGTTACTAAAAGTATAAGCTGTCTTTTATCTCGTTTAATGTTGGCAATGCTGCGTCTTTTTCTGATAGCAACAATTCTGCAGCATCTATTTGCCAATCAATGCCAATCATTGGGTCGTTGTAAATAATGCCGCCTTCGCTAGCTTTATTGTACAAGTTGTCGCATTTGTAAAAGAAAGTAGCTGTAGGGCTTAGCACCACAAACGCATGGCCAAAACCTCTTGGTACAAACAGTTGTGTATGATTATCTTCGGATAATTCAACCGCTACATGTTCACCAAATGTGGGTGAGTTTTTACGTAAATCTACTGCTACATCTAACACTTTACCTTCTAGCACACGCACTAATTTTGCTTGTACATGTTCACCTTGCTGAAAGTGAATACCACGCAACACACCACGGCTAGATTTTGACTGATTGTCTTGCACAAAGTTGGGTGTAATGCCTGTTAAGCTTGCAAAGCGCTGTAAGTTAAAGCTCTCAAAAAAATAACCTCTATCGTCTTTAAAAACTGTATCATGGATAATAAAACAGTCTTTCAATTTTGTTTCCTGAACCTTCATTTGCCCCTAGCCCCTAAAGGGGAATTTTAATGTGATTTGTAATAACTGCCTGTGTACAAATAATCCGAAATATCTATTGTATCCCTTTTATCCGTGTTGCTATTATCTTATCTATTTGCGTACATTGACTCGTAATACTTTGCGTAGTTACCGCTAGTAACGTTGTTTAACCATTCTGTATTATCTAAGTACCAATCTATGGTTTGTGCTAGTCCTTCTTCAAAGGTTACTGAAGGCTTCCAGCCTAATTCTTTATTCAGTTTGGTTGCGTCTATCGCATAGCGTCTATCGTGGCCAGGGCGGTCTTTCACGTAAGTAATAAGTTGCTTACTTTCACCAGTAGTTCTGCCTAGCTTCTTATCCATCAAAGCACAAAGTAGTTTCACCAAGTCAATGTTCTTCCACTCATTAAAGCCACCGATATTGTAGGTATCGTTTACTTTACCATTGTGAAAAATGATATCAATAGCTGTTGCATGGTCTTTTACAAACAGCCAATCACGTGTATACAAGCCATCACCATATACAGGCAAAGGCTTTTTGTTGATGATATTGTTGATGAACAACGGTATCAATTTTTCTGGAAAATGAAAGGGTCCATAATTGTTTGAACAGTTAGAAATCACTGTTTGAATATGGTAGGTTTCTGCATAAGCACGTACAAAATGGTTCGACGCGGCTTTACTTGCAGAGTAAGGTGAGTTAGGATGATAAGGTGTTGTTTCTGTAAAAAATCCTTCTGCACCTAATGCGCCATAAACCTCATCGGTAGAAATATGGTAGAACAAATGCTTGCTAAAATTAGCAGCCCATTTGGTTTTAGCTACGTTTAACAAATTTACCGTGCCGATAATATTGGTATGCACAAAGTCTAGTGGACTTTCAATACTTCTATCTACATGGCTTTCTGCCGCAAGGTGTATAACATCGGTAATTTGGTGTTTGTCAAACACGGTTACCAAGCCTTCAACATCTAGCAAGTTTATTTTTTCAAAACTGTAGTTATCCGATTGATCAATATCTTTTAGATTTTCTAAGTTACCTGCATAGGTTAGCGCATCTAAATTTACAATGTTATAATCGGGATATTTGGTAACAAATAAACGCACAACGTGGCTGCCAATAAAGCCGGCACCACCGGTAATTAAAATATTTTTCATACTAGTTGGATGTAGGTTTTAGTATTTAAAAAAGAATATAGGCTTGCAAAATAAACGATTCAAAAGGTTTTAGGTAAAATATATTATCACAAAACATTGCTAATTAAAACACCATTTTGTTCTTGTAAAAATAGTAGACTTTACTGGAAGATTTATGTATAAATTAAAATTAAAGCCAACCCAACTTATTGAACCCTCGTTAAAGTAACGGATGCAATAAATAGCAGGCGTGGTATCTCTTGTTTATTTTATTCCATAAAAACCATTTAATTAGCAATTCCCTTTAATTTCGGCTCAAAATAGGCTAGAATAATTTTATACAGCGAATGCGGATTTTACATGTAATTACTCAACTTGACAAAATGTATGGTGCACAGCGGCATGTTGTAGAAAGTGTAAGAGACCATTTGGCACACCAGCACAATTGCCTAGTAGTAAGTGGCGAAATTGGTATTGCTTCTGCAGAAATTGAAGCAATGAACATCCACGTTCAGCATTTGCCTACTTTAAAAAACTCATACAATATTTTTAATGATATTAAGGCTGCTATTAGTTTAAAAGAAATTATAAAAAACTATCAACCAGATATTGTCATTTCACACTCAAGCAAGGCTGGGATTATTGCAAGAATGGTGTGCTATAGCACTAAAACACCTAATATTTTTACAGTACATGGTTGGTCTTTTGAAAAAGGAACGCCTTGGTATCAGCAATTATTTGGTAGGCTTAGCGAATGGTGTTTAAAACCATTTAGCGACAGTTATTTCTGTGTATCTGACCATACGGCTAGTTATGGTAAACAAGTGTTAGGTTTAAATGATAAACATGTATTTGTTTGCCCAAACATGCACAAGCCATCGAGTAACGGTGAATACCAAACGACAGTGTTTAATAATGTGTTGATGGTAGCTTGCTTTAGAAAACAGAAAGACCACCACACTGCTATTAAGGCACTTAAATATATTGTTGACCAAAAAAGCTTGCCCAATATTCATTTTACTTTTGCTGGTGATGGGCCTCAAAGGCAGTATATTGAGCAATTAATTGCACAATACCAGCTAGCAACTTTTATTAGCTTACTTGGTGAAGTAAGCGATATAGATAACTGTTACAACCATTGCGATATTGTGATTCTACCTACTTTTTACGAAGGCTTGCCAATTGCTTTAATTGAGGCTATACAAAAGCACAAACCCATAATAGCCACAAAAGTTGGTGGTATTGCAGAAATAATAGATGAAGGGTTTAATGGTAATACAGTTGAAGTTGGTGACTACATTACATTAGCGAAGCTAATTACACAATTTTATCAGCAAAATTGTATTGTCAAATTTGGCGAAAACAGTGGTAAATTGTACGAGGAACGCTACAGCTACGAAAAAATAAGTGCCAAAATGAATCAGGTAATTGAGCAAGCACTTACAAATTCAATCTTTAGAAATTAAGGTATGACGATGCTATTGCTGCCAATATATTTCTTGCTATCTCTTGCACTGTTTTATTTTCTTACAAAAAAGAGAATTATAGATTTAAGCTTTAAACAAGCGAGTGTAATACTCATTATTAAGCTTATTCTTGGTTGTATTTATGGCTATTTGTTTTTAAGGTTTTACAATGGTGATGATACTTGGTCTTACCACCGTCAATCTTTAGAAGAATACCAAACCTTATCGCATCATCCTTGGCAGTTTGTACAAGATTTATTTACCCATTCATATCACAAAAGCCAAGCAAGTACTTTTTTTGATACCACCAACAACTATTGGAAAGATTTACAGTACAGTATTTTAATAAAATTGCTTGCTGTATTCAATATCTTTAGTAGAGGTAATTACTACACCAACGTCTTGTTTTTTAATCTACTTACCTTTTGGGGGCATTATTTTTTTTACAAGTTATTTACCAATTATTTTCCTCAAAAAAAAGCCATTGCGTTCGTAATCATTTTTCTTTTTCTACCCTTTGTTTTTTGGCAAAGTGGCATTAGAAAAGATGGTCTAGCATTTATTGGGTTAAGTGGCTGCTTGTACTACTTTGTTGAATACACCAAACACGACAGAATTAGCCACATTATTAAAGCTGCTCTTTACTTTGGGTTACTACTTCTTGTAAGAAATTTTATTGCTTTATCGTTAATACCTGTATTAATTGCATTTGCAGCTTGTAAATATTTAAAAGCAAAACCATTGTACGTTTTTTGTGCTTGTACATTCGGATTTGCTACGCTTTTTTTTCTGTCTAGTTTGGGGCCAAACGGGTTTAATTTACCACAAAAAATGGCCGAAAGGCAAGAGGCTTTTCAGCACTTAGAGGGTGGCTCGTACATGTTTGTACCGCAACTCGTAGGTACATTTTCTAGCTACGCAAATGTGCTGCCGTTCGCTCTTAATCATACCTTCTTACGACCTTATATAACCGAAGCTAAAAGCCCATTATTGCTATTTGCAGCTGTAGAAACTTTGTTTGTATTAATAATCATAGCGCTTGCATTGCTACAAATAAAAAAGCTAAAAACAATAGCTGAACATCCATTACTGATGCTGCTACTGTTTTTAGCTTTGATAAACTATTTAATGATTGGATATACCGTACCTTTTGCAGGTGCAATTGTGCGTTACCGTGTATTTTTTGAAGTAATGTTGTTACTACCAATGCTCATCATTTGCGATAGCAACAACAAACTTGAAACTTGGCTAAATAAATGGCTTCGTTTATACTAGATACTTAATCCCAAATAGTGTCTTTTATATCTTCATACACCATTTTGATACCTTGTTCTAATGTAATTTTAGATGTCCACCCTAGTTGATTAATCTTGCTTACATCCATCAATTTTCTTGGTGTACCATCTGGCTTAGTGGTATCAAAAATCACTTCGCCTTCATAACCAACAACATCTTTTATAAGCAATGCCAATTCTTTAATAGATACATCGTAACCACAACCAATATTTACCAATCCTTTGTCGTTATAACTATCCATTAAAAACATACAAGCGTCAGCAATTTCATCTACATATAAAAACTCTCTTTTAGGGCTACCCGTGCCCCATAATTCTACAGTTGACACATTGTTACGTTTAGCTGTAATAAACTTACGCAACATAGCTGGCAACACATGCGACTTTTGAAGATCGTAGTTATCATTTGGGCCATACAAATTGGTAGGCATAGCTGAGATAAAGTTGCAACCGTATTGCGCTCTATAACCATCACACAATTCTATACCAGCAATTTTAGAAACGGCATAAGGTTGATTGGTATGTTCTAAGTAACCACTTAATATATATTCCTCTTTTAATGGCTGAGGTGCCAATTTTGGATAAATGCAAGACGAACCAAGGAATAATAATTTCTCTACTTTATTTACATAAGATGCATGAATAATATTGGCTTCAATCATTAAGTTCTCATAAATAAAATCTGCTCTATAGGTATTATTCGCAACAATGCCACCCACTTTTGCGGCGGCTAAAAAAACATACGTAGGCTTCTCGGTTTCAAAAAAAGCATTTACAGCTTGCTGATTACGTAAGTCTAATTCTTTAGAAGTTTTTGTGATGATATTGGTATATCCGTCTTTTACCAGTCGCCTTTGTATGGCACTACCAACCATTCCTCTATGGCCGGCTATATATATTTTAGCTTGCTTATCCATGTTGTGTTGTTTGGATGTTTGTTAAATAAAAAACAGCAGGATGAAGTTTCCTGCTGTTTTACAAATATTGTAATATTAATTTTCAAATTCGTTCTTGTGTGCAAATCCATTGTCACGCAAGTGTTTCTCTTTCTTAAATAAATCTAAATCGCTAGCTACCATTTCAGTAACCAAAGCTTGTAAATCATATTTAGGTTTCCAGCCTAGTTTTTCGTTGGCTTTAGTTGGGTCACCTATCAATAATTCAACCTCAGTAGGGCGATAATATCGTGGGTCTACTTTTACCACTACTTTACCTTCAGGTAGTTGGTACTCACCTGTGCAAGACACAACAAAGCCTTCTTCGTTTTCGCCTTCACCTCTAAATTCAATGTTTACACCAACTTGTTCGAAAGACATTTTAACGAAGTTTCTAATTTCGGTAGTAACGCCTGTTGCCAATACAAAATCTTCAGGAACTTCTTGCTGTAAAATCAAGTACATCCCTTCTACATAGTCTTTTGCATGGCCCCAATCTCTACGTGCAGATAAATTACCTAAATATATTGTGTCTTGCAAACCCAAAGCAATTTTTGCGGTGGCACGTGTTATTTTTCTAGTGACAAATGTTTCACCACGTAATGGGCTTTCATGGTTAAATAAAATACCGTTACAAGCATACATACCATACGCTTCACGGTAGTTTACAGTAATCCAATAAGCATATAATTTAGCTACGGCATAAGGCGAACGTGGATAAAAAGGTGTGGTTTCGCTTTGTGGTACAGCTTGCACCAATCCATATAATTCTGACGTAGAAGCTTGATAAATTTTGGTTTTTTTAATCATGCCCAACAAACGCACAGCTTCTAGTATACGCAAAGTACCAATACCATCAGCATTGGCTGTATATTCTGGCTCTTCAAAACTTACGTGCACGTGGCTCATAGCGGCCAAGTTGTAAATTTCATCGGGCTGAACCTCTTGTATAATACGTATTAAATTGGTGCTATCTGTTAAATCGCCATGATGTAAAACTAAATTACGATCTGGTATGTGTGGATCTTGGTAGAAATGGTCAATTCTACCAGTATTAAATAACGAACTTCTGCGTTTGATACCGTGTACTTGATAGCCTTTTCTTAGCAATAATTCTGCTAAATAAGCACCATCTTGACCAGTAATACCTGTAATTAAAGCTACTTTCATGTGTGTTGTATTTATTGTTTAATTTCAAAAAAATGATTATTATTTCAAACCTACAATAATCGTTAGATGTGTTCTTTGAAATATTAAATCTAATAATCTGCTATTAGCCACGTCGAAAAAATAGGGATTCTATCTCAACTTGTGCTTTTTGATAGTCTTCTGGTATACCAATATCAATAAAATATCCGTTTGCAATATACCCTGTTATTTTTAAATTTGATGTATTAGGCTCTATAAAATCTTTCTCAAATGAGAATTTATTTGAAGCATAATTAGTTTTTGATTCAAATACCGACTTCTTAAATAGTACTAATCCTGTATTAATCAGACCGCTTTCGCAATATTGTTTCTCATTAAATTCAGTAATTATATTTTCTTGTGTGATTGTCACAGAACCATATCTATCAAAGTGTTGCATAGGTGTTAGGGCAATTGAACAATCTGACGCTGTTTTAATAAAATTTTGATAAAAAGCCGAAATATTCAATTCAAAAAAGGTATCACCATTTGCTAACATAATATCCTCTTGATTACAAAAATTTAAACATAATTTAATAGCCCCACCAGTACCTAAAGGCTCATTTTCTACAACAGTTTGATATGTAAGCGTGGGAAATTGATCCTTTAAAAATATTTCTACCTGCTCGTGTAAGTAACCAAGCGAAAATATAAAGTTGGTAACCCCTTGCTTTTGTAAATAAGTAATTAACCAATATAAAAAAGGCTTGCCAACTACAGGTGCTAGTGCTTTTGGCTGTTGGTTAATAACACTTCTTAGTCTTGTACCTAAGCCGCCTGCGAGGATGATTGCTTGCATTAATTGTTCAATTATTCAACGATAATGTTACAAAGATTTTTTTACTTATTGTTGACCATTTAAGATTTCGGATATAATAATCAAAGGCTGCATTCTGATATTTTTCGTTAACCTCTTCATTGTAAATAAAATACATGATTTCGTTTAAAAGTTCTTGAGGCGAATTTTCTTTTAAAATAAAACCTGTTTGGCCCTGTAGTACAAGTTCTGGCAATCCTCCAACATTTGAAATAATTACGGGACAAGAATTATAATATGCTAATGGAATGTTCCCCGTTTGAGTTGCATCTTTATATGGCAATACTAATACCAAAGATTTTTGCAAGGTTTCATCAAACTCCTCATTGCTAATTCTAACGTTATTTATTATAAGCAAATCCTCGTCAATTTGATCAATAAGATGACGGTATAACTCAATATTACCCTCACCTTTAATTAAAAATTTGATAGATTTTCGTTTGAGGTTATCCCATTGTGGTTGTGCAAGAAGAATGGCATTTAAAAAAACATCTAGTCCTTTATATTCTCGTATGATTCCAAGCATTGATATATACTGTCTTCTTAAACCTTTAACAAGAGGCTGATTTATTTCTTGCCTACAAGCACCATGTTTAATAACGCTTATTTTTGAGCTAGGTAATCGATATTTTTCTTCTATGATAAGTTTAAGAGATTGGCTAAATACAACAATATGATTAGCGCAAAAAGACTGGCAATAGTTGGTTAAAAGTATAAATAACTTCCATGTATAACTGTAGCCACTATGCGGCAAAGGGTCATGAATATGAACAACTACTTTTTTATTTAGTAAAAAGCGTGTTATTGGCACTAAAATTATGTTCAAAGGATGGCTAGAAATAAAAAAAACTGTATGCGATTTTGAACTAAATATTACACTAATATATTTATAATATATAATCGGGTTAAAGAAAGATATAATAAAATCAACCTTAGAACGACCTGTTTTGAACCAAGATATATCTTTTGAACTATAAAATATATCATCTTTAACATAATCTGCCAATGCACTATAAACATATATTTCTTTGGACAGCCATTCATACAAGGATTTGTAGTAAAGTTCCATCCCTACACTTAGGTTAAAAGCAACGAGAACTGTAGAATTTTTTTTTGACATCAACAACCAGTAATTGTGTTAACAAAATTGGGAGTTGTAATTTTTAAAGCATGTCGCTTAATATTATAATTTCGTATTTCACTTGGACTAAATTGTAGAGTATTCATTTTAATAAGGGTTTCTAATAAAGCGCTTTTATCACCTGCTTTGAAAGTAAATCCATTTACCTGATCTTTTATGAAGTAAGGAAAACAACCACTATCTGATGCAATAACTGGAACGCCTGCTATATTCGCTAAATGTACAGTATAAGTACCTGTTGCATCTAAATATGGCATAATTACAAATTTTGATGACGCAATTTTATTTAGTAATTCTTGTGTACTCAAATAATCGTTAATAATTGTTATATTTTCAGTAGTATTTTTAATCTCGAAATTTTTACTAATAACGAGTAACTTCAAAGCACTATTATTTTGATTTTCCCATTCTTTCAAAACGTCTATCAAAAAATCAACACCTTTATACTTCTCAATACGTCCAAAATAGCACAAGTCGAACTCTTTCTCTACATCACTTTTTAAACATATTGATATATCTTCAATATTGTAAAAATTACCATAATCAAGATGCCCTAATTTTTTTTCAATATAATCTTTACCAAAAAGTTTCTTAAAGTTTTCTATTAGCATTTCATACAAGCAAGGACAAGCTAATAAAATTCGTCTGCAGTTTGATATTAATATTACCCTAGAGGTAAAATAAAGTACATTATTAAATCGGTTATAGCCAGAATGGTCTTTTGGATCTAAAATGGTTGCAACGGATATCCCATTGAACAACAAACAAACTAAAGCATGTAGAGGGTTTTCGCCAAAAACAAAAATTCTATCAACTTTATTATTTTTCAATGTCTTATGTATCTGCCATGCCGTTTTAAATAATTTAAAAAAATTAGTTTTACTATACGATAATTTAATTATATTTTTAACATGCTTACTGTCTGGATTTGCGGCTAATTGATTAGAAACAATGGTATAATATTCATTATTCTCATCAACCTCAGAACAGCTAATTGCTAATCCTAAAAACTGATCTGCAATCACACTAAACGCTGTATTATTAAAACAAATTAATCCAATTCGCATAGTACCTATGTATATTAGTTAAGAATGCAAGAAACCCTATTCTTAAAATTTGAAATCTTTTGTGTTAGTTCTTGCTTTTTAGCAAAGGCAAAGGCTTGTGTAGTTTTATTCAACATTTCCTCAGGATTATTAAAAAAATATGTGGCAGCCCTTATTATTTTCTCTTTGCTAATATCATCTATTAAAAAACCAAGCTCATTTGTGACAATTTCACTTATCCCGCCCACATTATTTACTATTACAAGAATATTGTTTGCCATTGCTTCTAACAAAACCAATGGTAGACCTTCAGATGTTGAACACAGAAGCATAATATTGCTCGACTTATAGATTTTTAAAATTTCATCACCCTTTAACCAACCTTTAAAATGTATACAATTAGATGCTGTTGTACTTAATGCAAGTTTTTCAAGTTCATTTCTTAATGGCCCATCACCAACAATATTAAAAACCGTATTTGGGTATACTTTGTGAATTTCTTCAAATGTTTCGATCATCATTTCTACTCTTTTCAAGGTTACCAATCTACCTACAAAGAGAAACTCAATGCAACTTTGAGATTTTGCACCTTCAAAATAGGATGATTCAGCAAACATAAATTCATTTTCTACATATGTCCTATCACTCTTAAGTTTACGCCCATAAATCTGCCTTAGATTATTAGACACATATCCTGTTAAATTAGTTAGAGACTGCAAACGTTTAACTAGCAACAAAATAAATTTACTAATTGCTCTTCTAATTACATAGTTTGAAATAATATCTGAGCGATCTAAAAAAGCTAGTGCTGGATTACCTACCAAAAGTTGTATGCTTGGCTTTTGTAAAAACACTTTGTTGATGATAATACCTAAAACTGAGTTTATGTAAAACATTTTAAAGTAGACAAAATCAGCCATTCTTATAGCTGAATATATTTTTCTAACATTTAAAATTTTACAAATCAAGCTTTTAGCATACGTATCACATACTTTAAAATAAGTAATGTCAACTTTATGCAAGTTTAATATTTGTTTATTAGTTCCTTTTTTTATGGAGCCATATAAATTAACATACTTAAATTGACTAAAAAATTGATAGTAAGTATAATTATAATTAAAAGCATTGTAATAACACCCATCATACTCAATAAATACATAATCTGACACTATTAATGCTATCATAATCTTCATACATATAGAATTCAAGTTGCATTATTTCATATTGTCAAAACTGCGTATTTACAATATAGTTATACAAAATAATTTGAAAAATCCTTATTCTTACATGTGTTTACAAAAAAATTCACAAGATTCGCCATATTTCCAAGAAAAGCCACCGAATAAATAAAGCACTAAGAAATTAAAGTATTTAAGCGCTTTATACTTCTTAAAAATATGTATCCCTGATAAAAAAGTTGTTCTCGATTTTATGATTTCAAATCCCGATTGTTCAATAAATTTTCTCCAATTAGAATAATCTTTTAATGAAATGTGATCATCTCTAAATCCCTCCCAACATTCTTTCATTACTATTTTCCCTAACCCACCTAAATTAGGAGTTGTTACTAAAAAAATTCCATCGTTAGATAGGTGCTTTTTTACGCAATCAAAAAAATGAGATGGATCGCTTAAATGCTCAACCACATGTAAGCAGGTTATTATGTCAAATTTTTGGTTAAATGAAAAGTTTGATGCATCACCTTGGCAAATTTCAAAATTCTTGTTTACCTCTTTTGCTTCTGGTATTAATCTATAATCGTATTCTAGACCATATTTTTTAGCTGTAGGAAACCAAGTATCAATGGACTGTAAAAAATAGCCAGAACCACAACCTATGTCTAAAACAAAAGATGGTTGCTTATTTAGCTTTTTAAAATGTTTAGAAAATGCTGAAATATAAGTACCATATTTTACTTTGTAAAAAAATGAAAGAGACTTAGCCGCTTTTGAATCCTTTGGTTTATGATAATAAGAATCCTTTTCGAAATCAATTGAGATGTTATTCGTAGACATATTGTATTTTTATAAAACTTACAATTATTGCAAATAAAATAGCTAAAAGTATATAATAAAAACGAATACCTTTTTTATAAAGCCTTGCTTGATGCAATAGTAATATACTAAATGTAGCAATACCAAAACTATAAATATTACCCAATGTTTTAAATTTGGGCATCAATATAAAGTTTAGCCCAACTTTAATACAAACTATTAGAATTATCATAAGAAATAAATACTCATATTGGCTTTGAGTAATAAAATAAGCATTTACACTTTCTAAGACAAGTAGTAAAGGTAAAATCCAAATAAGCGCTTTAAAATATTGTATGGATTCGCTGTATTTAATTCCAAACAATGAACTGAATAGGACATCGGAAAAAAAATAAAAAAATATTGCAATTGCTAATCCTATGAAAAAATGTAAGTTTATTAATTTATTCTGCAAACTTGCCAATGTAGTACCTTCTTTAGATTTAACCAAAATAGAACAAAATGCTTGATATAAAGAAGAAGAAACAATTAATAGTGGAAAAAAGAATCTTGTGGCACCACTATATAAACCTACCATTTCAAAACCTTGCAACTGTTTAATCATTATTAAATCAATGCGCATATAAAAAAAATACAAAACATTTAAACAGATAAGAAAGCCACTTTTTTTTAGTAGTTCAAATATGTATATTTTATCTATGTTAATAGAAAAAATGAAAGAAATACTCAGCTTCTTCTTCACACATAACCACAAGAAAATTGTAGAGGCCGCTAACACAAATTGAGCAAAAAGAAAATAGTTAACAGAAAAGTGACAGTAGAAGCCAATTAGAAAAAATAATATTCTGATTATACTCAAGGTTACGTCTTTAACAAAAAGACTTTTTAGTTGCCCTTGAGCTAATAGATATAAGTGAATTTGATTTAAAAATGAATTGACGAAATAGCCAATCATTAGTATAAAAGCATATTTTACAATATTTACATCATGGCTTGAAAGAGAAATTAAGAAGCTAATTATAAATATTGAAATAGAAACAATTAATTGAAACCCTTGATTTTTGTCATGATCTTTAAGTCCTTCATTGGCATATTTTTTTACTAAAAACTGGCTAACGCCACCATCAGATACAAAAGCTAAAATAGTCACCAATTCATAAACGTATGCATAAATACCAAATGCCTCCACAGATAAGCTTCGCATTAATAGTATGCCACAGAGTAAGTTTGATGCTTGATTAAATACAGAGCCTGAGAATGAAAACCCTATCCTCGTTAAAATATTACGCTTGTTCATTTATAGCTTTTGAGGAAAAGGATTGCACAAGCATTTCACCACTGAAAATAAGAATAAAAATTAGTTTTTGATTAAAAAACGAATAGTCTAACAAATTAAAAACTAAAAATGCTGCAAACAAATGAAAGAATAAAATATTACTATTATTAAGCTTACCTCGTGTATAAAGTTTATAAGACACACTAAAAACATTGTAAACCCATATTAAAAGTATAAAGGCTCCTATAAATCCAAAGAGTAAAATCCATTCAAATAAAAAATTATGAAAATGCATAGTACTTCCTTTTAAAAACCTCTGAGAAACGTTGTTAATAGAGTATTCACCTAAAAAAAAAACTTCATTAAATCTTTTAAAAAAAATAGAATAAAAATCTATTCTATCGTAATCTGTAAATGCTTCTTGCAAATTAGTATTTTTATCAGAAGCAATAAAAGCAAATCTCGATAAAAAGGGTATTGAACTCTCGCTAGCAATATTTAAAATCCACTCTATTATTGCAGATGCATTTATATATATAATTAACCCAATTACAGAGCAAATGAATAAGGCTTTTTTACTTCTTGAAAGCAAATAAGTCAATAATATTAATAATGCTTTTCTAGAAGCAGAAAAAATTAAACCTGTGGCTCCTGAAATAAAAATGAGTGTTTTAAAAACTTTATGCTTTATAAACCTTGAAAAAACTAACATTACCAATGCTACTATTGCTAAATCGTTAGGTGAAAAACCAAGGCTTCCTGCTCGCTTAAATCCCTCACCATAAAGAGTATAAAATGTAAGCCCCAGCGGGCTTACTATACATACGATAAATAATGATATTAAACACGCGTAGTAAGCCGTTAACTCTAAAATAAGAGCAGTAACAATTTGAGAAACTAAAAAAGTAGCCAATAAAAAGGTGAAAATGTGACTAAGGGTTTCTAAAAAACTAATATCTGGATGCTTTAAAAAAGCGATAATTTGAATACCAACGAATGCAAATACAAAGAAAGCATAGCTCTTCTTTATCGTTAAAGGTATCTTATATCGCAACCCGATGTAAAGACTTGTTATAATTATTATAATGGTATAGTAGGAAACAAAGGAAAATGCATATCCTATGTTTTCATAATCAATTTCTAAGATGCCTTGCGTCGACACTCTACTTGGAGATAAAAAAAGTCCACACATCAAAAAAAACAAAACATAATCTATCTTAGGAAGCTTCATTTTTTTTTAATAGAATTTTAAAACCTGCATTTAAACCTTTAATATGCGTAATATTTTTACTTATGATTGCTAAAAATAATCTTGATGGAATAAAATATAATAAAAAAATAAAAATTTCTACTATATTCAGGTAGCGCTTAGCTATGATAAATCTATTCCTATTCATATAGAAATATGCAAATGCAGAGATCTTATTAGAACCAGATGAGCCATAAATTTTGTGCTTAATATCAAAAGAACGCTCTACAAATAAAGAAATATTAAGGCTTGCCAGTCTTAGTGAAAGGTCATAATCCTCTGCATACATAAAAAAAGATTCATCGAATATTTTTCCACCAATTTTTTCTACCATCTCATTTTCAAAAAACAAGGAGCATCCAGTAGCAAACTCTGTAAATCCACTTTCTGATATAGGTTCAGTTATATGATAACCTGTACACTTTAACTTTTTTATTACACCCCCATTATACCAGATATTATTATCTAAATCAACTATTTTGTTCGTCACAATACAAGTACGATTTAATTCATTGTATTTATTTTTTAGTACTGATAGTGCAACGGAAGGAATAATTGTATCATTGTTTAAAACCCAAATATAAAAGTTTGATACTGCAAAATGTCTTTTGATTAAGCTATAGCCGATATTATTTGCTATGGCAAACCCGCAATTGTAATTAACAGTTTGAAGTATAATTTTACCATTATCTGCTTGATAAAACGAGTTGCAGTAATCTAAATCGTAATGAGAAATTAAACGCTGAGAAGAATCATTGGCGACTGAATTATCAATTATAATTATTTTAAAATTACTATCGTCGGATTGAAAAATAGAATCAATACATTCTATCGTGTGAGTATCTGAATTATAATTTATTAATATTATAAATGTAGTGTATTCCAAATTATACGATATTTCTTTTTAAAACGAGAACTAAAGTATAGACAAAGCAAACGAAAATTGATGCTAAAAGTGCTGATTTTAAAGCACCAGGCTTTTCAGCTTTTAAAGGGAAATAAGGCTTATCAATAATTTGATAAAGTGGGCGCTCTCTTTGAAGAGTTATTTTAGCTATCTCCAAGTTTTTAATGGCTTCTGTATAAGCAGCAGAAAGTGCAGCTATATTATACTGTCCTTTCTGGTAGGTTGCCTTTTGTCGCTGTTGTAATGGATTTAAGTTATATAATTTGTCAAGCTCTTCGCCTGTATTCAAAATATTAGTTGACATAATTTGACTTATACTGTCTGCCTCATGCGCTATCATATTCAAATTATTCACAGCTGATTTTGTCTTAGTTTCAATATAAAACTGAGATGTTTCATCTAAAAGGAATTGATTTAGATAATAAGAAATTTTAGGGTCTTGAGATTTTGCCTCTATAAAATAGTAGGATAATTTTTTGTCTAACTTATCAACTGTTACATAATTTTTGATTACAACCTGATGAATTTGTCTGAGTAAACTATCTTGCAAAGGACTAAGTTTTTCTATATCATTAGGAAAAGGATATGCTTTTGCTAAATAGGGTTTTGCCATCAGAGCTTTGTCAAGACGTTCATGAGTAATTATTAAGTTTATAAAAACATCTTTTCCTATTGATTTAAAAGCTATTCTTCTAAAAATATTTTCGGATTTAAACATTTCTACTATATTATCGCCATCAAAAGGTCCATCACCGCTACCCCCTATATCTAGACCAAATTGACCTGCTAGACCAGAAAGAAAGCCAGAGCCTCCCTTACTAGCCAAAACGAATACCGTTTTAGCATTATACATTGGTTTGATATAAAACTTTACAGCAAAAATGGTTATGACACCTGTAATTAGACCAAGTAACATTATAGATAGCCATTTTGTCAATAAATATTTAACATTATCCACTATTAATCTCAATAACTCTTTAACACTAAGGGCGTTATTACTCATATTTACAATCTTAATATAGCTATTACTACACCTGCCAAGCTAGCAACACCGCTTGTTAGTGCTATTATTTCTGTGGTAGATAAGCCTGACTTTTTACGTTCTGGCATTTGCGGCACTAATATTTCTGCACCTGCTGTTACCTTAGGATTTGACTTAAAAAATAAAAACTTCTTTATTCTTGCAGCACTTCCATTAGGGTATATTACATAAACTTTTCCTCCCTTTGCATTATCTGTAAATCCACCAGCTTTATCTATATAATAATTTAAACTCGCGCCTTGCTTAAACACCACTTCAGACGGTACCATCACTTCGCCATTCACTTTTACTTCACGCTGTTGCTTTGGGATATTTAATATATCGCCTTCTTGCAATATCACATCATCTATACCACCTGGATGATTTATAATTTCTTGCAAATCGAGACCAACTTTTATGGTAGGTTTAAATATTTCTGTCGATAATGTACGGCTTGAATCGTCAATATCTTTCTGCAATTTCTTTAACTTCTCCTCATTCAAAATACGCGATTCTACTTTGTTTATCCTCGTAAGGCTAGCAGCTTCGGTAAATGCAAAGCTAGTAAGGCCGCCAGATCTTTTTAGTATACTACTTATTCTTTCATTTTTAGTGGTAAGTGTATAATTACCAGGATATTTTACCTCGCCTAAAATTTTTATGCTGATTTGCTCTTGATAGTTGGGCTTTCTTCTTACAATCACAATGTCCCAGGGATTTAGAGTCACATCTGCGCCAATGGTTGAGAGATTTTTTTCCGATGAAGCATCTACAATTACAGCAATATTATTGGCATTTGTTACAGAATCACCAGCATAGCGTCTAGCAATTTCAATTTTATCAATTGCAGAGGCATCTGTAAAACCTTCAGCTAAAAACAATAAATCTTTTAGCGTAATACCATCAAAATAAGTGAATGTACCGGGTTTCTTTACTTCGCCTTGCAATCCTAGTGTATAGTTTTGTTTATAGACATCAGCAGCACCAATAATAACTTGGTCATCTTTTTGCAATAAAATATCTTCGTCCGTTTTATTAATGATATTTTGAACACTAAACGGTAAAATCTTCTTAGTTAAGTCCAACTCATTGGTACGGATAATTAAGCCTCTGTTTTTAAATGCTTCTTCTTTTAATCCATCAGCTTTTGCTAAAAGCTTTGATATTGTTAGTCCAGTACTTAATTCGTATGTGCCAGGTCTGTAAATAGCACCTTTTATGTTGACACTATTAGTATATCTATTTAATATTTTACCCACAAAAATAGAGTCCCCTTTTGTTGGTACATAACTTAAAAATTCAGCCTTTGGCAAATCTTTAACGCGTCTTTCTTTATCAGTAACTTGCTTTATTTGTACTGATGCAGTGTAAGCCTCGCTACTAAAACCACCCGCAAAGTCTATCAGTTGTTGTAAGCTGTTATTTGGCAAAATCTCAAAAACACCTTCTCTTTTTACTTCACCACTTAAACTTACTTGCACTTTTGCAACAGGTATACGTATCACATCTTGGTCTTGTAAACGCACGTTTTTACTTTGGTCACCTTTCAGTAAAAAATCGTAAGCATCTAGCTTTGCAAATACTTTACTATTACGAACAATTTCTATCTCTCTAAACGAACCTTTATCAGTAGGACCACCCGCTAGGTACAAGGCGTTAAACACAGTTGATAAAGACGAAATGCTGTATGTGCCAGGCTTTTTCGCTTCGCCAATGACTGTAATGTTTATGGTACGAATTTTACCAATACTTATTTGCACTAGCGTTTTTCCTGTAGCAATATTGGCGTAACCATTTTGCTGCATTTTATCTTTTATTCTTTTTGATGCTTGTTCTACGGTTAATCCATTAACATAAACTATACCTATTAGTGGAATATTTATTGTACCTTCGGCAGAAACTTGTAAGCGATAGTTGGCTTCTTGATACCCAAATACATCTATTACCAATTCATCATCTGGGCCAATGGCGTAGTTTTTTGGGGTAGCAATACGTAAATCTGGTTCAAAAATTAAGCGGTTATTGGTAAATAATTCGCTACCAAATACATTGCTTTTGTTGGGCTCACCACCATTGTATCTCAAGCCACTAGTATCAACAGTTCTACTTATATTTTTTACTATATTGGCGGTACTAGCCTTGTTTACTGAGCCCGTAGACGGTTCACTAGCTAACCTTGCTCGTAACTTTTGTGCCTCAATTGGTGGTAATCCTTTTAGTATGGCTAATTCTTCAGCTTGCGATTCTGTTAAACCACTTTGTATTAATTGTTGCCTTATTTTACCCACTTCTTCATCGCTCAATGCATCTACTTTTAACGTAGATAAATCTTTTGCTTTTAAAATATCCTGAGCCCTTACAACGTATTGCGAGCCTAAAAATAGGCAAAGTATGAGAGCGATTTTTGTAACATTTAATCGATTAATATCCACAACTATTAGACTTTTAATGATAGTAAACAAGATTCTGACTGAGTTATAATTTTTTATCATATACATAGCTTCGCAACGTTAATCACAGAATGCACTTATAAAAACAGCATTGGCTAATCAATTAACGTACTCAAAAATATGGCTTACAAATATATAACAACAGCCTACGTTATAGGTACAAAATATTATTGTTACCAAATAAAATAACAACGCTATAGAACACTACTCGTTTCGCTTTTATGTAAATGTTACTACAAAGCCTATATTTATATACTCAAATGCTTTTGCTATGAACCAACGCTACTACTCATTAGACGTATTTAGAGGCGCAACGGTTGCCTTAATGATATTAGTAAATAACCCTGGCAGTTGGGAACACATTTTTGCACCGCTTGACCATGCTGAATGGCACGGCTGCTCACCTACTGATTTGGTATTTCCATTTTTTCTATTTGCTGTAGGTAATGCAATGGCTTTTGCAATGCAAAAGTTTGAACAAGTAGGAACAGTTTACTTTCTAAAAAAAGTTTTAAAACGTACCGTGCTTATTTTTCTAATTGGGCTGTTTTTAAATTGGAGCCCTTTTATCATGTACAAAAATGGACAACTAGTAGCCAAAACTTGGACCTGGATAAATAATGATAATGGTATTTCGGGTATAAGAATTATGGGCGTATTACAGCGTATTGCCTTGTGCTATTGTTTGGCTGCCTTTATTGTATTTTTTAGTAAAAATGTATGGTCTAAGGTTATTGCGGTGCTAATACTTTTAGGTTACTGGCTTCTTTGCTTGGGCTTAGGTAGCAAAACGGATCCTTATAGTTTATCAGGCTTCTTTGGTACAGTAGTAGATATTAACTTATTCGGCACACCGCATGTGTACAAAGGTGAGGGTGTACCTTTTGATCCTGAAGGTTTAGCTAGCACATTTGCAACTATTGTTGAGGTAATGATTGGCTACTATGTTGGTAGTTATATTCAAAAAAAAGGCAAGTCTTATGAAATGCTTACCAACCTATTTGTAGCTGGCGCTACGCTAATATTAGTAGGCTACTTGTGGGATATGGTTTTTCCTATTAATAAAAAAATATGGACAAGCAGTTACACCCTTTACACTTCTGGCCTAGCAATTATTACTATCGCAATTTTAATTTTTTGTATAGAGTTTAAAAATGCATCTGGTAAATGGAGTAAATTCTTCGATGTTTTTGGCAAAAACCCTCTTTTCATCTTTGTTCTCAGTGGTTTTTTACCAAGAGTATTAGGGCTAATAAGGTGGGTTGAAAGCATAGGGCCTGATGGAACGAAAGTATATGCCTCACCGTTTCCTTGGTTTTACAATCACTTTTGTAAAAATATTGTTTCAGCCGATTTACGATATGGCTCTCTATTATATGCACTATGCATGATTGCTTTTTATTGGCTAATAGTGTACATCTTAGACAAGAAGAAGATTTACGTAAAAGTTTAATTTTCTTTATAGGTATCAAAAACAATTTTTATGATACTTGGTTACTGCTATTTTTGCTGTAACCAAGTATGACCAAGAAGTTCATCAATATTTTCGTGTTGCTAGTGTTTGCCATGCAAATACTGCCTGTAAAACAGGTTGGCAATTTGCTATTTGGCAATCAAGTAACCGAAGACGCAATACAAGATGTTGATAACTTAGCTAAAGATGGTTGTAAAATAGAAGGTAAAAGCGAGTTTATAACTCCGCAATTCGCTTGTTTCACACCATTGTTTACCTCAAGCTTACTTTTACTCAAAGAAATATTGATTGTATTTCCACACAATCACTCTACCGATATTTATAGCCCACCACCAAATTGCCTTGCTTAAAAATAACTCTCAGAGCTCGTTTTTTATCTCATCAGTAAATGTTACTACTTGCAAGGTGCAAGTATGGTAGCTGGTTTACAATTATTATCTAAATGAAAAAGTATTTTCAATCCTTTGCGGCAGATTTTCCTGCATCTATTGTTGTGTTTTTAGTGGCTTTGCCATTATGTTTAGGCGTTGCACAAGCAAGTAATCCTACAGGGCAAAGTATTGTACCACTACTAGGCGGCATTATTGCTGGCTGTATTGGTGGTATTGTTGTTGGCTTATTTAGTGGCTCGCAATTAAGTGTTAGTGGCCCAGCGGCTGGCCTTACGGGTGTAGTAGGTGCTGCATTAGTTACGCTTAGTGGCAGTGTAAACCCTTACGAAACATTTATTTTAGCTGTAGTACTAGCTGGTGCTATGCAATTAATAATGGGTTTTGCAAAAGCTGGTGTTATTGGTGATTATATACCCAATAGTGTTATTAAAGGTATGTTGGCAGCCATTGGCATTATCTTAATTTTAAAACAATTTCCACACTTGGTAGGCGAAGATTTAGACCCAGAAGGCGACGAAACTTTTGTACAGCCCAACAAGAAAAATACTTTCACCGCATTGTATTATGCTGTTAAATATTTAACGCCATCTGCTACGCTTATCGGTTTAATAGGTATTGGGATTATGATACTTTGGGAAACAAAAACATTTAAAAAAATAAAAGCTCTTCAGCTTGTACCAGGTGCACTTATTGTAGTAATTGTAGGTACAATTATCAGTGAATTATACAAACTTTATAGCCCTACAAGTGTGCTGGAAGCAAAGCATCTTGTAAGCCTACCATCGTCTCAGACCGAGCTATTTTCATCTTTCAAATTTCCTGACTTTAGTGGGTTACTAAATGTACACGTATGGGTGATTGCTTTCACAATCGCACTAGTAGCAAGTTTAGAAACCTTGTTAAGTATAGAAGCGGTAGATAAATTAGACCTACTTAAACGTGCCACACCTACCAACCAAGAACTAAAAGCGCAAGGGATTGGCAATATTGTTTCTGGATTACTTGGTGGCTTGCCCATTACATCGGTAATTGTGCGTAGCTCTGCTAATGTAAATGCTGGTGGACAAACAAAAACGAGCACAGTATTACATGGTATTCTCTTATTTTTAAGCGTATTGTTTATACCAATGTTGCTAAATAAAATACCATTAAGCGCTTTGGCTGCTATCTTAATTTTTACTGGCTATAAATTGGCTAAAGTCTCTTTGTTTAAAGAGTTCTATCAAAAAGGTTGGGATCAATTTGTACCATTTATGGTAACTATCGTTGCTATTATTACTACCGATTTGCTAAAAGGTATTGCCGTAGGTTTATTGGTAGGTTTATTCTACTTGGTAAGAAGTAATTTTCGATCGGCGGTTTTAGTTGTAAATGACGACAAGAACTATTTAATTCGCTTACGCAAAGACGTTTCATTTTTAAATAAACCCATTATTAAAAGTAGTCTAGAAAGTGTACCAGCAAATTCATTTGTAATTATTGATGCAACAAGAGCAGATTTTATTGATAAAGACATTATTGAAGAAATAAACAACTTTCTTTGCCATGCGCATTTAAAAAACATTAAGGTTGAAATTAAAAAAAGCAGCTTTAAACAAATGCACACTTTAATAAATAACGTTCAATCGCAAGCCCTGCAAATACTATAACTAGTAACACCATTATTCTTAATAATGCAAAAACATTAAAAATGAAAATTTACGATAGATTACTGCTAGAAAATAAAGCTTGGGCGCAAGAACAAGTAGAAGAAGATCCAGAGTTTTTTTCACGTTTAGCACATATTCAAACGCCAGAGTTTTTATGGATAGGCTGTAGCGATAGCCGTGTACCCGCAGATAAAATTACTGGCACACAACCAGGCGAAATATTTGTACACCGTAACATTGCTAACTTAGTAATTAATACAGACGTTAACCTATTAAGTGTGGTTGACTATGCAGTTAATCACCTAAAAGTGAAACACATTATTGTGTGTGGTCACTATGGTTGTGGCGGTGTAAAAGCATCAATGACTAACCACGATTTTAATTATGTGCTTAACATGTGGCTTCGCAATATTAAAGATGTATATCACTTGCACAAAACCGAGCTAAATGCTATTGAAAGTGAAGAGCAACGCTTTGATAGATTAGTAGAGCTAAACGTGGTAGAACAAGTAATGCATTTAGCAAAAACATCCATCATACAAAAAGCTTGGAAAAGCGACAATAGACCACACTTACATGGTTGGGTGTATGGCTTAAAAGATGGTATTATTAAACCAGTATTTGAACTTGAAGCCAATGCAGAAATTGATCCGTTTTATACATACGATTTATAGCATACACTTTTACACTAAATAAATCGCAAAAGCCTGATACAGGAATGTTTCAGGCTTTTTTCTTGTACATAATCTGTTCAAGATAAGCAGCGTAGAATTATTTTTTCAGAAAACAAAATAGTTAGTTAAAAGAGATTAAATTGGGTAAACAATTTATCAATTCACACCCCGAAAAATTGCTTTATGAATGTAAAAAAACTATTTGTATCAGGTATTGCCGGTGGCATCACCTACTTTTTTCTTGGCTTCTTGTTTTATGGCGTTTTGTTTGTTAATGAAACCGTTAGTAACGTCGCAGGCGTTAACCGACAAATGAACGAAATGGTTTGGTGGTCACTTAGTTTAGGTAGCTTGTTGTACGGTATTTTGGTGGCTTTTGTAATAGGTAAATCTAATGTAACTAAGGTTGCTTCTGGCTTAACAACTAGCGCCATTTTAGGCTTGTTAGTAAGCTCTTCATACGATTTTACAATGTATGCTAACACTAACATCCTGACCCCAAAAATGTTGGTGTTTGATATTGTTTTAAGTACTGTAATGGTAGCTATAACAGGTGTTGTAGTAACGCTTGTAGGTAATTTATTAGATAAAAAAGCTTAAATAAAAGCCTCAAAAGTAACATTACTTTTGAGGCTTTTACCTCACATATTTCTTCTGTATTGGCCGCCAACAGCATACAACGCGTTGGTTATTTGCCCAAGGCTACAATATTTTACTGTTTCCATAAGCTCTTCAAATAAGTTGCCATTGGCTATTGCCACGGCTTGCAATTGCTTCAACATTACGTCTGCTTTAACCTCATTACGTTTATGAAAAGCGGCTAGATTTTTTATTTGCCATTGTTTTTCTTCATCGGTACTGCGTATTACTTCAGATGGTAAAATAGTAGGACTTCCTTGCTTATTTAAAAATGTGTTTACGCCTACTATTGGCAGTTCGCCTGTATGCTTTTGCATTTCGTAGTGCATACTTTCTTCCTGAATTTTATTGCGCTGATACATTCTTTCCATAGCACCTAAAACACCACCACGTTCAGAGATGCGTTCAAACTCTTTTAGTACAGCTTCTTCTACTAAATCAGTCATTTCTTCAATAGCAAAACTGCCTTGCATAAAGTTCTCAGTTTTCGCACTACCAAGCTCTCTATTAATAATCAATTGTATAGCCATAGCACGCCTTACACTTTCTTCTGTAGGCGTTGTTATGGCTTCATCGTAGGCATTTGTATGAAGGCTATTGCAGTTGTCATAAATGGCATACAATGCTTGTAATGAAGTGCGTATATCGTTAAAGTCAATCTCTTGTGCATGTAGGCTTCTACCGCTAGTTTGAATGTGATATTTTAGTTTTTGAGAACGGTCGTTTGCTTTGTATTTGTACTTCATAGCTTTTGCCCAAATACGCCTTGCTACACGGCCAATAACACTGTATTCTGCATCCATACCATTGCTAAAGAAGAACGATAAGTTTGGTGCAAAATCATCTATGTGCATACCACGACTTAAATAGTATTCTACATAAGTAAAACCATTGGCTAATGTAAATGCTAGTTGTGTTATAGGATTTGCACCAGCCTCTGCTATATGATAACCACTAATACTTACGCTATAAAAATTCTTAACACTATTATCAATAAAATACTGCTGCACATCACCCATTAATTTTAGTGCAAACTCAGTAGAGAAAATGCAAGTATTCTGTGCTTGATCTTCTTTTAAAATATCTGCCTGTACCGTACCACGTACTTGCGCTAGTGCTTGTTGTTTTATTTGTTGGTAAATATGTTGCGGTAAAACTTCATCACCGCTTAAACCAAGTAAGTTGAGACCCAAAGCCCCCCCGCCCCCCAAAAGGGGGATTTCTGACGCAGCAACCGAATAGCCTTTATAAAAAGGCTTCAGTTCATTACCATACTTTTCATTAAATGACTTATTGACTATTGACCATTGACCATTTGCATCAATCCATTTCTCACACTGTTGGTCTATTGCAGCATTTAAAAAGAAAGCCAATAAAATAGGTGCTGGCCCGTTAATAGTCATGCTTACGCTTGTTTTTGGGTCGCACAAGTCAAAGCCGCTATACAACTTTTTAGCATCATCAACTGTTGCAATACTTACACCAGCATTACCTATTTTACCATAAATATCTGGTCGTATTGCTGGGTCTTCACCATAGAGTGTTACGCTATCAAATGCAGTGCTTAAGCGTGTTGCAGGCTGATTAGCTGCTAAATAATGAAAACGTTTATTCGTTCTTTCAGGGCCGCCTTCACCAGCAAACATTCTTGTAGGATCTTCACCTTGTCGCTTTAGTTCAAATACGCCAGCTGTGTAAGGAAATTCACCCGGTAAGTTTTCTTGCAATTGCCACTTTAAAATATTGCCCCAGTCTTTGTATTTAGGTAAAACAACTTTAGGCACTTTAGTACCGCTTAATGTTTCACTTGTAAGTGCTTGTTTAATGGTTTTACCACGTACCTCATACTCAAAAAAGTCTGCTTGGTACTTAGCCACAACCGATGGCCATTGCGTAATTAAATACTTGTTGTTTTTATCTAGCTTTGCTTCTAAACTTTCTTTAATTGTTGCTAGTTCGGTATTTTTTATAAGACCTTCTACACCATTTATTTGATAGAGCTGT
The DNA here is from genome assembly GCF_056745525.1 of Parasediminibacterium sp. HNIBRBA5674. Classification (NCBI taxonomy): domain Bacteria; kingdom Pseudomonadati; phylum Bacteroidota; class Chitinophagia; order Chitinophagales; family Chitinophagaceae; genus Parasediminibacterium; species Parasediminibacterium sp. HNIBRBA5674. The sequence continues at coordinate 120,697 of NZ_JBQWIE010000007.1, forward strand.
GTAGCAACAGCAGCTTGTTCATTTACCCAATTATCATAGCTTTTATTACTAGCCACTATTTCAGATAAGTAACGTGTTCTTGATGATGGAATAATATGACTTTGCAATTGATAACTCCCTAAAGTATTAGTGATATCACCAAATACAATACCTGTTTTCTGTGCTATTACTTGCATTAATAAAGCAAACAATCGGTTTATGCCAGCATCATTAAACTGTGCAGCTATAGTACCTACAATAGGTAGTTCCTCGTTTTTTGCAGTAAATAATTGATGGTTGCGTTTATACTGTTTACAAACATCGTTCAGCGCATCTAACGCACCAGCTTTATCAAATTTGTTTATAGCAATTACGTCAGCATAATCAAGCATATTAATCTTCTCAAGTTGAGACGCAGCGCCATATTCAGGCGTCATTACATACAGGCTAGCATCTACAAAATCCAGTATCGATGCATCGCTTTGTCCTACACCTGCAGTTTCTACTATAATTAAGTCAAATGCTTCTGCTTTGCAAATGGCAATCGCATCTTTTACAAAAGCACTTAAAGCCACATCGCTATCTCTTGTGGCCAACGAACGCATGTAGCTTCGCTTACTAGAAATAGCATTCATTCTTATTCTATCACCAAGCAATGCACCACCTGTTTTTTTCTTTGATGGATCTACGCTTATAACCGCTATCGATTTGTCTTGAAAATTGTTAAGAAAACGCCTTACTATCTCATCTGTCACTGAGCTTTTACCTGCACCACCTGTACCTGTAATACCCAACACACAAGCCTTTGAAGTAAATTCACCAGACATTGTTAATGGTTCACCATTTTCAGCGGCTGTTATTGCTTTAGCAATTTTTCTTACATTTTTTACTTTACCTAAAACAAACTCAGTCGTTGTATTTATTTCTTCAAAAGTATTATTAGGCAATGCGCTTGCACACTTATCTATCACATCTTTAATCATGCCTTCTAAGCCCATAGTTCTGCCATCATCAGGGCTATAAATTTTGGTAATGCCATAGCTTTCAAGTTCGGCTATTTCACTTGGTAAAATAGTGCCGCCGCCACCACCAAATATTTTGATATGCCCACAATTATTCTGTTCTAGCAAGTCTTTCATGTACTTAAAAAACTCAACATGGCCACCTTGATACGAGGTAATGGCAATACCCTGTACATCTTCTTCTATCGCAGCTTCTACTATTTCGTACACACTTCTATTATGCCCAAGATGAATAATTTCTGCACCCATGCTTTGCATAATTCTACGCATGATATTAATGGCTGCATCATGGCCATCAAATAGGCTTGCTGCGGTAACAATTCTTATTTTTCCAGTCATACTTATCATTATTCTTCCTTAAGATAAAAACAAAAATAACCACAAAAGCTAACAATTGTTAGTTTTTGTTTTACGTTTCTTTACGGCTTAAAATCAGCAATATGAGTTTTGAGGTAAGCGTTAATACCCAGCAACAACATCCAATTATCACATTGAAAAATGAAAACACAAGTGCAGAAATTTATGCTTTTGGCAGCTTTGTAAATGCATTTACCATTACTACTACGAGCGGTTTACTAAACGTTATTGATGGTTTTACATCAGTAGAAGATGCCGTAGCAAATGCAACAAATGGCTTTAAAAGTAGCTTTTTGAGTCCTTTTACTTGTAGAATGAATAAAGGTGAATTTGGTTTTGCTGGCGCTAATTATAAAATTGAAAAATTCTATTTGCCACCACATGCTATACATGGTTTATTGTTTGATGCTGTGTATGACATTATTGGCACCAATAGCAGTAACGATGAAGCTTCTGTAACATTACAGCACACTTATTTGGCTACCGATAAAGGTTATCCATTTACATTCACAGTTCAGCATATATGGGCGTTAAAAGCTAATAACGAATTATCTGTTACCACCACTGTACATCACACAAATACTAGCGCTATACCTTATGCGCAAGGTTGGCATCCTTACTTTACATTAGGCAGTACGGTAGATAATTATACGCTACAATTTGACAGCCACACAATGCTAGAATTCGATAGCACTTTATTACCAACAGGTAATGATATTGCTAGAAGAGAATTCGCCGCAGGCATTTTATTAAATGGTGTGTTTTTAGATAACTGTTTTAAGTTAGATGATACAGCCACTCAACCAAAATGTGTGCTTAGCTACAATGACGTAAACGTTACTATCGTGCCAGATAGTAGCTACCCATTTTTACAAGTATATACACCAGATCATAGGCAAAGCATTGCCATAGAAAACTTAAGCGGTGCACCAGATTGCTTTAACAATGGCATAGGACTTAGATTGATTGAACCAAACGCATCTAGTATATTTACAACCTCATATTTTGTATCAGCAACCAACATTTAATTATGCATTCAGCAGCAGAAGCAATTAGCAGCTTTAAATCTCATTTTACGGGTGATTGTCGTGTATTTTTTGCACCAGGTCGTATTAATCTAATAGGCGAACATATTGATTACAATGATGGCTTTGTATTGCCAGCAGCCATTAACAAAGGCATTTGGTTTGCCATTGCACCAAACAATACCAATACTGCCACTTTTGTTGCTAGTGATTTTGATAATAAATTTTCAATAGACTTAGCAGAAGTTAAAAACATTGACGGCTGGCAGAGTTATGTGCTTGGTGTATTACACATTTTACAGAAAGAAGGGTACAACATAGGTGGTTTTAATTGCACTTTTGGTGGTAATGTGCCTCCAGGTGCTGGCTTATCTTCATCGGCGGCTTTAGAGGCTGGTTTAATCTACTGCCTTAGCGAATTGTTTCAGCTAAATATTTCTCGTTTAGATATGGCGCTTTTAGCGCAAAAAGCTGAACATGCTTATCCTGGTACTAAGTGTGGTATCATGGATATGTTTGCTAGCTTGCACGGTAAAAAAGACCATTGTATTTTGCTTGATTGTACAAGCCTCGAGTTCAATTATTTTCCAATAGTTTTAGATAAATACGATTGGGTGCTTATTAACTCTAAAGTTAAGCATAGCCTAAACGATGGTGCTTACAATAAGCGTAGAGAAGTGGCTTCTGATGCATTGAGCTTGTTTCAAAGTGTTAATCAAAAAATCACTTCTTACCGCAACATTTTACCATCAGTAGTAGAGCAATTTAAATATGCCCTTAACGAAGAAGAATGTAAACGTAGTTTATACATTACACAAGAAATAGAACGTGTGCAAGCTGCTGGTAAATATTTACAAGAAGGTAACTTAATTGAGTTTGGTAAATTGATGTATCAAACACATAATGGCCTTAGTAACCTATACGAAGTAAGCTGCCCGGAACTAGATTATTTGGTTACACAAGCTAAATTTCACAATGCAGTAATTGGTGCAAGATTGATGGGTGGCGGTTTTGGTGGCTGCACCATTAACTTAATAGAAAAAGAAAGTAGAGAAGCCGTTGTTGCAGATATCACAACTTCCTACCAAAATACCTTTGGCATTACACCAGAAGTGTACGTGGTAGAAAGCAGTGATGGTGTTCATGAATTATTAAACGAGCAATAGTTTTAAACAATTGCTATCATACTAATTTCAACGTTTACATTTCTTGGTAAGCCTTTTACAGCAACGGTTTCACGAGCTGGATAATCGCTAGTAAAATAGCTACCATACACTTCATTTACATCGGCAAATAAAGACATATCGCTTAAAAAAATGGTTGTCTTTACAATATTATCAAAGGTGATATTGGCTTCGGTTAATATCGCCTTTAAATTTTCCATCACTTGCTTGGCTTCATCTTTTACGCCTGTAGTTACAAGCTCGCCTGTTGCAGGCACCAAAGCCACTTGACCACTAATAAATAACCAATTACCAGCTTGTACAGCTTGGTTGTAAGGACCAATAGGTGCAGGTGCGTTAGGTGTATTAATAATTTGCTTACGCATGGTTTGTGTTTTTAATGAGGCAGCAAGTAAGGCTATTTCTATTAATCAACCAACGTAAATTTGACTTTTTATTCTTCTACTTAAAACCTTATAATGGCGCTTTTATTGCATATTGATACCGCTACAGAACATGCTAGTATTTGCCTATCAAATAATAGTCAAGTAGTTAGCTACGCAGAAAATACTGACCCTAAAAATCACGGCGCTTTTTTGCAACCAGCCATACAACAACTATTTCAAAATACCAGTTATCAATTAACTGATATTGATGCCATTAGTGTTTCTAATGGGCCAGGTAGTTACACAGGCTTACGTGTTGGTTTAGCTTCAGCAAAAGGTCTTTGCTTTGCGCTTAATAAGCCTCTCATAGCATTAAATACATTGCAAATAATGGCGCAAGCAGCTATTAGTCATGTTCAAAAAAAAGAGCCTTTAGATAGCTATTTATTTTGCCCGTTAATTGATGCTAGACGTATGGAAGTTTTTACAGCAATTTACGATGCGCAGCTAAATATTGTACTACAACCTATGGCAAACGTTATAAACGAAACTAGTTTTATAGAGGTGCTAAATAACAATAAAATAGTGTTTACAGGTAGCGGCCATCATAAATTGCAAACAGTGTTACAACACCCTAATGCTTTTTATTTTAGCATACAACATAATGCCACAAACATGGTATCCTTAGCAGTTGAAAATATTAAAATAAAAAACACCGCAAACCTTGCTTATGTAGAACCTTTTTACCTAAAAGAGTTCTTTAACCCACAAAAAGCTTAAAAAAGCTTAAAAAAACCTTAAAATTTAAAAAAAGATGCTTTAAATTTGTGTTATGTGCGCAATGAAATATACTTTTAATTGTTATTGCATTTCTTAACCCCCTAATATCAAAGTAAAATGACATCAACACCACAAGTTCTAGTGCTTAGCAATGGCGAAACATTTGCTAAAATTGACCTAGTACAAACAAAGAAAACAGCTGCTATTTTAAGAGCTGTGAATCACAAGCTTCGTCAAACAATTTTATCATTGTTGAACGAGAACCAAAAAATGACTGTAACAGAAATCTACGTAAAATTACGTATCGAACAATCTGTTGCTTCTCAGCATTTGGCAATCCTTCGTCGTGCTAACATTGTATTAACTAAGCGTGAAGGTAAATTCATATTTTACTCAGTAAACTATGCTCGCATTGTTGAGCTTGGTGCTTTCATGGATGAATTCTTAAAGTAAAATATGTAATTCAGAAAAGATTATAGCCGCTTACCTAATAAGCGGCTATTTTTTGCCCATATATTAGACCTCTTTAGCAATTCATCTATGTCAAGTTTTAATCGTCCGTCATTGCAAGTTACCACATTTTACCAAATGAAAAAATAGTGATGACGTAATGTAACTTGCTTTAAGAAGCAAAGCGAGCCACACAACCCGTTTCACTACTTGGCGTGATTAAAGAACCCGTTTGCGAGTTTGGGATTGGCACTCTTTGAAAAAAATATTATCGGCGTGCAGTGACCGCTGCACTACCATGCTTATAAGCTTAACATTGTCTATGAGTGTCAGGGCTTGCCTTGCTTTATTGTTAACTAATAAAGCATAAAATTATGGTCAAAAAAGCAAAAGAAGCGACATCACTTCAACTTGCAGTCATTCATCCCTGTTGTGCAGCCATTGATGTGGGCAGCATGATGATGATGGTATCTTACAGTGATGCCCAGGGCAAGCAGCATTTACTGGAAGTAGATGCTTTTACAGAAAGTCTATATGGGTTAGCCGATAGCTTAGAACAAGCAGGTGTTGCTAGTGTCGCAATGGAAGCCACAGGTGTTTACTGGATGGCTGTTTATGAAACTCTTGAAAAAAGAGGCTTTACAGTAACGCTTGTCAATGCAAGGCATTTTAAAAATGTAGATGCGAGGAAAACAGATGTTAAAGATTGTCAGTGGCTGCATCAGTTACATGCCAATGGGTTATTGAGAGATTCACATATTGCCAAAGAATCATACCGTGTGCTAAAAGTGTATTTACACGAAAGAAGCATTCTACAGCAACAAAAAAGTGATACACTTAACCGCATTCACAAGCTGCTAACACAAATGAACATCAAAGTTCAGCATCTGATAAGTGGTATAGAAGGTGTTAGTGGTATGCTCTTATTACGTGCTATTGCTAAAGGTATTACCGAACCTGAACAACTGCTCAACCTTATAAATATCACCAAACTCAAAGCTAATAAGGATGATCTGCTAAAATCATTGAATGGTATTTATAAGGCACATTATATCCTCATTCTTCAACAGTCGCTCAAAGCCTATGATTTTTTTAAAGAACAAATGAAAACCTATGAGCAATTGATTGAAGGTGTATTACAAGCATTGCTACCTGTGGATGAGCATGGTTCACGCCCTGCTATCAAAAAGAAAACAGCTTATGTAAGGAAGAATCAGTATAGCATTAATATCAAAGATTACCTCAAGCATATTGTAGGGGTAGATATAACAGAGATAGATGGTATTGATGAAATAAAAGGCATGGAAATAATATCTGTTACAGGTATCAATATGCACAAATGGCCAACAGCTAATCATTTTGCTAGTTGGCTAAACTTAGGACCACGACCCAAGATATCTGGTGGCAAAGTGATTGGACATGAAAAAAGGATTACCAATAACAAAGCCACACAGGCATTTAGGTTAGCAGCTCAATCCATGTGGAAACATAAAGGTACGCTAGGTCATCTTTACAGGCGACTGGCTGCACAAAAGGGAACAAAAAAAGCAGTAAAAGCCGTTGCAAGAAAACTATCTGTTATTTTTTATACAATGGTAAAAAATAAAACAGGGTACGATAACATGAAAATGCAAGTCAATACCGAAAGGCTAAAAGCAAAGAAAATTGGCTATCTACAAAAGGAAGCTCTAAGATATGGCTATGTTCTTCAAACCGCAACAGGATGAAAATCAAACAACTTATAACAACGTCATTGTAAGGTACGAAGCAATCTACCGAGCAAAAAGCAGATTGCTTCGTGAGGACACCACAGGTGTACAAAAGATAAATTAGCTCTTTGATACAATAAAATTAAATTTATCCGTTGCTTTAAGATGGAATTACAAAAAGTGCTTTC